>JBGVFW010000317.1:0-4921 GCA_045121315.1 Eubacteriales bacterium | reverse complement strand
GTTCATAGGTAGCATTCCGCCTGCGCGCATCATTTCACCAAGAAAGCCTTTCATATTATTGAAAGGCGCGGCAACGACGTATGTGTTGTGACCTCTGGCGCCGTATTTAACGGCGAGGCAGTCGAATTTGTCAACGTGGTTGCAGGTGAGCACGGCGGCGTCAAGCCCTTTGAGGTTTTCGCGCCCGATGACCTCGAGCTTGTAATTTACTTTGTTGTGGTAGATGATAAACGGCTTTACGATAAATATTTTTTGAACGCCGAATTTTATTTTTTCCCAAAGCGTGCGCTTGTTGGGGTAATGGTAATCCTCCGTTACGGGAATTATCATTTCTTCGGGAATTGGGTCAACGTGCACATCGAACGTGCCTTTTTTCTCGCAATCTTCCATTGCGGCTATTACGTCGCGTCTTGTCATTTTTTCACCTTTATTGTATTGTTCTTTGTTGTTCGAATTCGTTTATATATGAAAGACATCTGTATATCACGTCGTCAAATTCGTGCGTTTTGTGCTTTGAGTGGAGCCCGTCTATATCCCACGGCTTTACGTTTACCGTGTGGAAATATGGCAAAAGCTTTATCGTTTTGGAAAAATGGCGGATCACGGTGTCTTTTTTCACGGAATGCTGTTCGTTGTAGCGCGAAGGAAAGAATCGCTTTTTCTCGGCGTAGTGGTTGAGCGCGTCTTGGTCGGGAAACGCGGATCTTTTTGTGGCGCAGAAGCGGCGCGCTTTTTTGAAAAAGCGTGTTTCACGTATCTTTGCGATATCGAGCAGAAGTACGCCGGAGTTGATGTAGTTTGGGTAAATGAATATTTTTCCCAGATAATCGCGCGCACCGGCAAATTCCGCTCCGTCAAGCTCCAGGGAGAAAAGCGGAGCGATATCGCCGCGGGCTACGGTATCTGTGTCAAGGTAGATTACCTTATCGGGTATATCCGCGTCGTCTGCGAAAAGGCGCAGGAAAGCATACGGCGTGTAGAAATTTTTCATGTTGGGTGAGGAAAGCATCTCTTTTTTGAAGTTTTCCGAAAGATCGTGGAGTGTGATGCGGCTTTCTTCGTTCTGCTCCTTGAGGAGCTTTTCTATAAAGTCCGTTTGTTCTTCGTTTATCGGCTGAAATTTCGGGTCGATATCCGAAAGGTCCATCGTGAGGACGTGAACGTCCAGCGGTTCGCCCGTGTTCTCCGCAATGGAAACAAGAGAGATGAGAAGTCCTTTAAAAACCTTCTCGTTTCCGCTGTACAAAAGCGATATCATACTTTTTCCTCCTCTTTTTCTTTTTTTATATAGTCTATAAAAGCGTAATTTTCATCATTGTATGCGTGAGAACACATCGCGTCATAAACTGCGTTGCGAAGTTCCTTTTCGCGCACGCGAACGCTTTGTTCTGTGCTTACGAAAGGCCCGTCTATGTACGTTACTATGCGCGGTTTCCCTCTTTTCGACTTGCGGTACGTCACCGTGAAAGCAAAAACGGGTCTTGAGTCCCTTGCGGGGTAACGGAACGAAGTGGAAGGAAAGGAGCGGATGCCCGTGTAATAGGGCCAAATGTGCGCCTCGGGGTACACGACTATTGCTTTGCCCTCTTGGAGTCTGGTGTTAAGCGCTTTTTCAAAAGCGGAAAAGCCTTTGAGCGTTGTGGGTGTTGGGAGAGCGCCGAGCATCATCATGATGTTTTGCGTACCTTTCATAGCTATATTATCGGGCCCCACAATGACGTGCGCCGTCTGTGGAAATGTGATGTTGTTGGGAATAAAACCGTCGCCGGGAATCTGCGTATGATTGCCGTAAAGGTAAACACCCTCTTTTTTAAAAGGCTTGTACTTTTCCTTTCCGACGATTTTCATTCCGAATTTTAATTTGCAAAAAAGAAACGCGAACGGGGTTACGAACACGCGGTAAACTATGAACGCGGAGAATCTGTAAAATATGTTCTTCCTAACATAGGGAAAATCCTCGCCTATCTCAATCTTGCGACGTTCACCGACGCCCGCAAAATCGTCGTTCAACTCGTCCGAGTAATAAACAGTCTTTTTTTCCAAAATAAAAAACTCCTTTTTAGGAAATCTTTATGATTGAATTTTAACATAACTGTGAAAAAAAGCAAAGGACTTTTTGTCGAATGGCAGGTATAAAGATAAAAGAATGAAATTCTACGCCTCTACATGAATGAGAAACCAACTCTACAATTTGTGGAATTGCCTTTTTTGCGCGAAAAACATTGATTTTTCTCTAAAAAAGCGTTATAATCAAAACATTATGATAAGTAAAGAAGTAAAACCTATAATCGCGGAGAATCTTACGATGCTCCGCAAGCAGAAAGGCATAACACAGGCGGAGCTTGCCGCACGCCTTGATTATTCCGATAAAGCCGTTTCCCGTTGGGAACATGGCGAAACCTTGCCTGATATAAATGTACTTTGCGAGCTTTGCGACTTCTACGGAGTTACACTCGATTTTCTTGTCCAAAAAGGAGATGGGCAGATCAAGAAAGAAAAGCAAAGCAAAAATCTTTTGATAAACAATATCGTCGTTTGCCTTCTTGCCGTTGCGACGGTATGGCTCGTTGCAACGATGGTGTTCGTTTACGGCAACACTATGCAGGGCAAAAACTTTTGGGTCGCGTTTATTTGGGCGATACCCGTTTCCTGTGTCGCTATACTGCGCCTCGGAAAGGAATGGCTTTCAAGAACGGCAAAAATGGTGATATGTTCCGTTCTTCTTTGGACGTTCATCACAAGCGTTGTTCTGCAATTCATGCAGTACGGCTTGTGGATGTTTTACATCGCGGGCGTTCCTGCGCAGGTAATTATTATTTTGAAATACGTTCAAAAATTTTTGAACTAGTTTTAACGGAGTCTTTTTGTTTTTTTTATTATGAAAATCTTGACACTTACCCTAAATCCCGCTTTTGATATTCATTGCGGTGTGGAAGAATTTCTTCCCGAACATGAAAACCACATGAAAAGCTACCGTCGCCACATCGGTGGGAAGGGCGTTAATATTTCGCGCGCTCTCCACGAAAACGGAGTGGAAAGTACGGCGTTTGTCGTGCTCGCCACGCAGAATTCCGCGGACTTTGAACGCATACTTTCCGCGTGTGGCGTGAAATATGTTCCCGTTTATGTGAATGGGCGCATACGCGAAAACATTACCATTCACCCTGCGAACGGGCACGAAACTCGCATCAGCTTCGAAGGCTGCCACGTTTCGCCCAAAGCCGTGAAAGAAATTTTCGGTATAATCCTGCCTCTTTGCGATGAAGACACAATCTTCACGTTCAACGGCAGAATGCCCACGGGGCTTGCTATATCAGAAGTTTCCCCTTACCTTGAAAAGGTAAAAACGAGCGGAGCGAAGCTTGTGATAGATTCCAGTTCTTTTACAATAGATGATTTTGCCCTCGTGAAGCCATGGCTTATAAAGCCCAATCAAGAGGAAATTTCCAGGTGCATGGGAACGGAGATAAAAACGGTCGATGATGCTTTTTTGGCGGCGCGCACCATACACGAAAGAGGTATTGAAAACGTCATCGTGAGTATGGGCGGGGACGGTGCTGTGCTCGTGTCAAAAGACGTAGTGTGCGCGGTTTCCGTGCCGAAAATAGAGGTCGTTTCCACCATAGGCGCGGGCGACAGCAGTGTGGCGGGCTTCTGCGCGGCATACTCTCAGGGAAAGAGCAAGGAAGAATGTCTTGCAACCGCCGTTTCATACGGCACTGCCGCGTGCCTTACGGCGGGCACGAACCCGCCGAGCAAAGTGAATGTGGAAAAAATACGCGCGGGAGTCATTATCAAAATTAAATGAAACTAAAATCCGTCATTTTGGCGGATTTCGAGTTTTAAAAGGAGATATTATGGAAAATTTGCCGAAACTTACAGAATACATCGACTCGCTTAACCGCGATGCGGGTGTGCCGTCATGCGGACTTGTAGTCTTTAAAAACCACGAAAAAATATACGAGCATTTCGCGGGATATGCAGATTCCGAAAAGACAAAAAAGGCAAACGGAAAAACGCTCTACTTTATGTATTCCTGTACAAAGCCGCTTACCGTTACAGCCGGAATGATGCTTTGGGAACGCGGACTTCTCGATCTCGATGCGCCCGTGGAAAAATACCTTCCCGAATTTAAGGATGTTTTCTTGGTAAGGGACGGGAAAAGAGTAAAACCCCAAAATACGATGACAGTGCGCCATCTTTTCACCATGAGCGCGGGTTTTGATTATTCTCTTGGCGCGGAACCTATAAAAGAAGCAATAAAAAAATCTAACTATACTATCTCCACGCGCGAAATGATGAAAGCCATAATAGCCTCCCCTTTGAGCTTTGAGCCGGGAGAAAAGTTCCAATACAGCCTTTGTCACGATGTTTTGGCGTGCGTTATCGAAGCTGTTAGCGGTATACGCTTCTCTGAATTTATGAAAAAGAACATTTTTGAGCCGCTCGGTATGGACAGCACGTGCTTCCACGTTTCGGAAGAAGCAAAAGAGGTGCGTATGGCAGGTCTTTATAAATGGAATGAGGGTATTATACGCGAATTTTCTAAAAATAACGCATTTATTTTCTCAAAAGAGTACGATTGCGGCGGCGCGGGACTTACCTCCTGCACGGACGATTACGCTATCTTTGCGGATGCCATGGCATGCGGCGGTATTGCAAAAAACGGTTATCGCTTGCTGAAAAAAGAAACGGTTGACCTCATGAAAAAAGACGCACTTATCGGGTTTGTAAATCATCCCGAAACGTTTTCCACCTGCGTAGGAGAGGGATATACATACGGCTTGGGCGTGCGCGTACTTACGGATAAGACGAACGGGGCGAAAGCGCCCTTGGGCGAGTTCGGCTGGGACGGTGCGGCGGGCTCTTGCTTTTCCGCGGATACCGATAACGGTATCGGAATGATATTTGTTCAGCATAT
>JBGVFW010000316.1:0-4034 GCA_045121315.1 Eubacteriales bacterium | reverse complement strand
TTTCCGAAAGCAAAAAAGAAGACGGCAAGCTCATCCTCGTCACAGCCATCACCCCCACACCGGCGGGTGAAGGCAAAACGACGACGACTATCGGTCTTGCAGATGGTCTTCGCAAGATAGGCAAAAACGTTGTTGTTGCTCTGCGTGAGCCTTCCCTCGGTCCCGTTTTTGGTGTTAAGGGCGGCGCGGCTGGTGGTGGCTACGCACAGGTAGTTCCCATGGAGGATATCAACCTCCATTTCACAGGCGACTTCCATGCTATCGGAGCCGCAAATAACCTTCTCGCAGCTATGATAGACAACCACATCTATCAGGGCAACGCGCTTAGAATCAATCCCCAGAGAATCACATGGCACAGATGCGTTGACATGAACGACCGTCAACTCCGTTTCGTCGTTGACGGCTGCGGCGGCAAGATAAACGGCGTTACTCGTGAGGATTCTTACGATATCACCGTTGCTTCCGAAATAATGGCCGTTCTCTGCCTTTCCACCTCTCTTGCAAACCTTAAAGAAAGACTAGCTAAAATCGTAATCGGTTATACATACGACGAAAAGCCCGTTACGGCAGGCGACCTCAAAGCTGCGGGCGCTATGGCGGCTCTCCTCAAGGACGCTATCAAGCCCAACCTCGTTCAGACGCTTGAAGGTACGCCCGCTCTCGTTCACGGCGGACCTTTCGCAAATATCGCTCACGGCTGTAACTCCGTTATGGCTACAAAGATGGCTATGAAGCTCGGCGATTATGCTATCACAGAGGCAGGATTTGGTGCAGACCTCGGCGCTGAAAAATTCCTCGATATCAAGTGCAGATGTGCAGATCTTAAGCCCTCTGCCGTTGTCATAGTTGCAACTATTCGTGCGCTCAAAATGCATGGCGGCGTTGACAAAAAGAACCTTGCTCCCGAAAATCTCGAAGCTCTTGAAAAAGGTCTTCCCAACCTCCTTCGTCACGTTGCAAACATCAAGGAAGTTTACGGCTTGCCTGCTGTCGTTGCGGTAAATAAATTTCCCACGGACACAGATGCCGAAATAGACCTTGTAATCAATAAATGCCGTGAGCTCGGCGTTAACACTATCCTCTCCACCGTTCACGCTAACGGCGGTGAAGGCGGCGTAGAACTTGCAAAAGAGGTTGTAAAACTTTGTGAAGCAGAAAACAATTTCAACTATGCGTATGAGCTTGAAGGCTCTATCGAGGATAAAATCCGCGCAATAGTTAAAAAGGTTTACCGCGGCAAAGACATCTCCGTTCTTCCTGCAGCTAAGAAACAGATAGATCACCTTACCGAACTCGGCTTTGCAAACCTCCCCGTTTGCATGGCTAAAACGCAGTACAGCTTCTCAGATGATGCGAAGAAGCTCGGCGCTCCCGAAGATTTCACGGTCACTATCAAGAACGTGAAAATTTCCGCAGGCGCAGGATTTATCGTAGTTCTCACGGGCGATATCATGACGATGCCGGGTCTTCCTAAAGAACCCGCCGCAGAACGTATCGACGTTGACGACAACGGCGTTATTTCCGGTTTGTTCTGATAACAGATTTAAAATGCCACCCTCACGGGTGGCATTTTTTCGGTCTGATATATTTTGGTGACAAGTCAACATTATTTACGTTTCAAAACTTGATATTTCTCGCGAAATGTGGTATATTAAAGGCATACATTCACTGAAAGTTGGTAATGCTATGAAAATAGGAATACTCGGCGCGGGCACATGGGGCGTGGCTCTTGCTTCGCTTCTTGCGAATAACGGTCACGACGTTCTCGTTTGGTCTGCCCTGCCCGCTGAAATAGACGCGCTTGAAAGCACGCACACGCACAAAAACCTCCCCGGAGTTACTTTGCCCTCAAATATTTGCTACACAAAAAATATTGAGGACGCTTGCCGCGGAAAAGAAATTATACTTTTCGTCGTTCCCTCTGCTTTTATTCGCAGCACAACGGCGGCAGCTTGCCCTTATCTTGAAAACGGCGCAATTCTTGCAAGCGCGGCAAAAGGTATAGAGCGCGGCACGCTCAAAACCATGACGGAAGTCATGGAAGACGAAATAGCAAAGCACCGCCCCGACCTTGAATACACCGTCGTGGCGCTTTCTGGCCCCACTCACGCAGAGGAAGTCGCCATAGGCATGCCGACGTCAATCGTTGCCGCCTGCGAAAACGAAGAAATATCGCTTAAAATTGCTGGCGCGTTTTCTGCCTCATGCATGAGAGTTTACACCAACACGGATATCCTCGGCGTAGAGATATGCGGTGCGCTCAAAAACATCATTGCTATCGCCGCGGGCATTATGCGCGGCATGGGTCTGGGCGATAACACAAAAGCCATGCTTATGACGCGAGGCATTTCCGAAATGACGCGCATGGGACTTGCCATGGGCTGCCGCCGCAGAACTTTTATGGGGCTTGCAGGCATAGGCGACCTTATCGTTACCTGTACGTCTGTTCACAGCCGAAACAACCGCTGTGGCGAACTTATAGGCAAAGGCAAAACTTACGAAGAAGCCTCAAAAGAGATTGGCATGGTAGTTGAAGGTTATCACGCGCTTGAAGCCGCTATGGAGCTTTCCAGCAAATATGATGTGGAAATGCCCATCACCGCCGCTGTCTACGATATAATCAAAAACAACCGTTCGCCCTATGACGTTATGCACGAGCTGATGGCAAGAAATATCAAGAATGAACTTTACACATAACAATCATCGGTAAAGATCCTCCGTTTTTTTAATTTTTCATAGGTAGCTTTTGATTTTGTCCAAAGTTTTACAATGATATTCTTTTAATCATAATAATCGCAATGTATTTTTTTCTCACTCCTCTTCCACCTCAAATATAGAATAATCCCTTTCAAATAGCATATCACACATTTGAAGCTTGAGCGTGCGCTCGTCTACTCTTTCGAGGAGCGTGTCTACAATGAATTTTCTGCTTTTTTGCTTGTACGCGGGCAGCTTATTGAGCTTCAAAAGTGCCCAAAGCTCGCGTTTCCACATAAAAACAAACTGCGTTTTAAGCTTCGCCTTCGGATTTCTGTCCGCCGCGCGCACTTCGCGTATAATTGGCTCTTCCTCTGTTTGGTCAACGTGAAGTATCCCCCAATGATCGGGAATATGCTCGCCAACGTGCTTCAAGTGGCTTCCGCCGACAACGATATAATTCATATCGAAATATTTATCGTAATCCTTCACCTGCGTGGCAAGGCGCGTATATGAATCCGCGTCGCTCTTTATCTCTATTCCGACGAGAGCGTCGGGCAAAAGCGCCACAACGTCGGAGCGCGAACACCCCATGACTTTTTCCTCAAACGTACGTACCTTAGGATAACGCATATCGAGGTAATCGAAAAGGAGAATACGTATATCCTCGTCAAAAAGCGTAGGTCTGTCTTCTCTCGGCATATCAGAAAGAGCTTATCGTGAGCGATTCGTCGTCCTCGCCCTTTGTAACAGCGCGGATAACGACGTAATAGCTGTAATTGTCGTTTACTTTTATAAGAACACGCTCTCCCACCTTTTTGCCCATAAGTGCTTTCCCGAGTGGCGATTCTTTGCTTATAAAACCTTCCGTGGAGTTTTGTCGCAAAGTTGTAACGATGACGATATCCATCTCCTCATCGTCCTCCTCAACGTAAAGCTTCACCTTGCTGAAAAGTCCGACGGTTCCCTCGTCGCTGTCTGTGGAAACGACCACGGCGGTAGCTATCATTCTCTGCAAATAGTCGATTCGGCTGTAATTTCGGCTGAGTTCTCTTTTAGAGGATTTATATTCAAAATTTTCGCTGAGGTCGCCCTGCGCGCGCGCTTTGCTAAGCTCCTCTTTGAGTTTTGGTGTGAGGACATTTACGCGATAATCTATTTCTTCCTGCATCTTTTTTATATCGACTTTCGTCAGTTCGTCGTGCATGATTTTTCTCCTTAAAAATTCGGTACTAATATATTTTACACCAAATATAAAATATTTGCAACGCTTTCTTTAAAGAAAGCCTCTAAAGAACGCAAACATAGAAAATGCCCGCAAAGCGGGCACTTTCATA
>JBGVFW010000315.1:0-2575 GCA_045121315.1 Eubacteriales bacterium | reverse complement strand
TTAATAAAGAAACTTTCATATATTCTTGCAAAGATATATATATTAGTTTTTTGGAGTCCCCTAAAAATCAATATCAACTTGATTATATACTGATAGGTCCTTTTGTTCACGAATTCGCCTATTGTAATTATACTGATTCTGAATTAAAACAATGTGTTCGTGATTTTCAAGATATATTAATTGGAAATCGCTCATATGTTTATTCTGTCTTTTTAAAATTAGAACCTTGCCAAAAGACGCTTTTGGAAACATATGAAGTATTTTTAAACTCAGATGAAATTGCGATTGCAGAATTAGAAATGTTATTCTATGAATATATCGACTCACCAACAACAGTAAAAGATATTATAAATAATCTCATTTATGATTTAGTTTCAAAATTCAATTCATTACTGCCTAATGAAAGTGATTTTGACTACATTAATTGCAACGAAAATATTTCCTGTTCAAAAACTAAAGATATGTTAAATAGATTGGTGGCGTATTTTTGCGGAATACAACCTTTCTTTCTTCAGATTACGACCATACCAAACGGAAATACGATATATGCGATAATTTGATGATAGCGGGGTTCTGCTTATAACTGTAATATTGAGCATAAATCAATTGAAGGCGGAGAAGGAATCTTGGCAGGAACAAAACAAATTATTGAAAATTTCAAAAATCATTACGCTAAATACTACAATGATTTAATAGATTTTGTGAATTTTTCTGTTAAAGACTTCATTGTTCGCAATAGGGGCTGTAATCATATGTTTAACATTTTAAATATATTGAAATAGAGTAGGCGAAAATTAATTCACCTCTCACACCACCATACGTACCTTTCGGCATACGGCGGTTCAATTCAAAATTAAATATGTGCTACCTTTTGGTAGTAGTCCAGAAGACTGACTAAGCCTCGCTTGGTCAGTCTTTCTTTGTGAACTACTCTTACAGTTGCATCAAATTTAACCCCAAAATACTCCATAGTTTGCATAAAACTAATTTTCAAACAATAATAAACTAATCATTGATTGATTCGAAAAAAAAGCCCCCCTTGGTTATAAAACCAAAGGGGCACTTTGTTATAAAAACATTCATTTTTTGCTTAACTTAATGACATTGGTCGAAAGAGTGCTTTTTTGTTTTTAATTTTTCTTCATCTGTCTTGTGAATACCCAAATGGAGAGGGCGAGCATGACAATGGTGTACGCCGCAACGTAGATAAAATCTTCTGCAAAGCCCGAAAAATTGCCTTGCAGAGTGGCTTTTTCCATTTCCACCGCGTGAACGAAGGGAAGCACATACGCTATTTTTTGGAACGCCCCGCCGACGAGGTTTAGATCGAACCAAGTACCTGAAAGCCACGCGGAAAGGTTTGTAAGCAGGGCACCGCATATGCCGCCGACCTGCTTATCCGAAAGCAATGTGCCGAAAAGGAGTCCGAGCGAGATATAAAACAGTGATATCGGTACGACGAGCAGTATACAGAACAGAATATTTACGCTTATTTTGAGTCCAAGGATCAGTGCCGCAACGAAGCAGATAACGCATTGTGCCATGCTTATGGGAATGAGCGGCAGAATGTATCCGAGAATAAAATCGTGTGGTTTCATCGGTGTGGTGTAGAGTCTTTGCAAAAGTGCGGAGGTACGGTCTTTTGAAATGAGAGTGGCGGAAAAAAGTGTGATAAATGAAAGACCGAAAACTATAACTCCGGGAGCGAGGTTTTCTATCTCAAAAAGGCTGGTGGGAATGTTCGCTTGTATTGCGGAAAGGAGAAGGAGAAGAACGAGAGGAAAGCCTAGCCCAAACGCAAGTGTGAGCGGATCACGCAATATCTCTTTTGTGGTGCGAACGGAAAATGTAAGAGTTCTCATTATTTTGCCTCCTTTACGAGCGCGATGAACGCGTCCTCAAATTTATCGAATCCGCTCCTTTGTTTTAACTCTTCGACGGTACCCGCGGCGATGAGCTTACCGTTTTTCATAATGGCGATATTGTCTGAAAGGGCTTCCGCTTCCTCCATATAATGTGTCGTGAGAATGATGGTTATTTTGCCTTTGAGCGCACGGATAATATCCCAAAGTTCAGCGCGTGCAAGCACGTCAAGTCCAAGAGTCGGCTCATCGAGAAAGAGTATCTTAGGTTCGCATATGAGCGCCATAGCGATGCTCAACCTGCGTTTCCACCCTCCCGAAAGAGTTTTTGACTTTTTAGAAAGTATTTCGGAAAGTCCAAATGTGAACGAAAGCTCTTCGATCTTTGCTCGCGTTTGATCTTTGGAAAAGCCATGTACGCCCGCCATGAGCTCAAGGTTTTCGCGCGCGGAAAGATTCGGTGCTACGGCGCTTTCCTGTGGGGAAACAGCAATAATTTTTTTCACATCATCTTCTTGCGTAACAATGCTCTTTCCGAGCAGAAATGCGTCGCCCGAAGTAGGTTTTGTAAGGCAGGAGAGCATTTTTATCGTGGTGGTCTTGCCTGCGCCGTTTACTCCGAGTAGAGAGAAAAGTTCGCCATCTTTCACATTAAGGGAAAGGGAAGAAACGGCGCATGTTTTACCGTAATTTTTTGAAAGTTCGCGTATTTC
>JBGVFW010000314.1:0-4385 GCA_045121315.1 Eubacteriales bacterium | reverse complement strand
ATGGCACCTATCATCGCGCGCAACCCCGACATTGATTTTGATATTTTTAAATATACAAGCCTCGATATGGCAAAGGCGGACTACGAAGAAGACAAGAAAAAATACGACGGTGTGCTCGTTCTTCTTATGACGAACTGGCTCAAGATCGATACATTCTATATTGAACAGTCTAAGAACGGTATCCCGACTATCGTTGCCGACGTTCCTTATTGCGGTAGCGGTTCGACGCTCGAAAAATCCAGCCCCCTTATCCGCGACGGCGGTTTCCCCGTTCCGCTCGTTTCCTCGCTCGATTATAACGACATAGCGAACGCTGTAACGCTTTTCAGTGTTATAAAAAAGATGAAAGAGGCAAAAATTCTCGTTGTTAAGAATGAAGTTCAAACAGAAGTTCAGAAAGCCGCTTCGGCTATTTGGGGCTGTGAATTTATCAACAGAACTTCCGTCGATCTTATGGGAATCTTCAACACAATATCCGACGAACAGGCAATGCCTTTGGCAGAGAAGTGGGCAAATGAAGCCACAGAAATTCGTGAACCCACAAATGCCGACATTTTGCAGAGCGCAAAGCTTTACTACGCTATTAAGAGCCTTATGAAAGAATGTGGCGCCGACGCGGTTACTATCGACTGCCTTGAGCTTTCCTATAACGATATTTACGGCAAGAACTGCCATATGTACCCCTGCCTTACATATTATCAGATGGCAAACGACGGCGAAATAGGCGTTTGCGAAGCGGATATCAACTCCACTATCTCTTCCATGATAACGCTCTTCCTTACAAAACGCCCCGGCTACGTTTCCGACCCCGTTATCGACACGTCCAGCGATCAGATAATCTATTCTCACTGTGTTGCTTGCCGCAAGGTTTACGGTAAGGACGACCCCAGAACATGCCAGTATTATTTGCGTAGCCATGCCGAGGATAAAAAAGGCGCATCTGTTCAAGTCATCTTCCCCGCAGGAGAGAAGCTTACAACTGTGCAGATAAGCAACGTTGACGGTTGGGCGTCTATTCACTCATCCAAGTCATGCGGCAACGTAGGCGGCGAAAACGGCTGCAGGAGCAAACTTGCCGCAACGTGTAACGCCGAAAATATCCTCAATAACTGGATGCCGCAGTGGCACAGAGTTACTGTTTTCGGTGATTTCCGCAAAGAGATGAAATTCCTTTTCAAAATGAAAGGCTATAAGATAATCGAAGAAGATAAAGACTAATACGAAAGCCGCGTCGAATGGCGCGGCTTATTTTCGGGGAATATGGTTTTGCTTCATCGGTAAGACCCGGAAGATAATTATATAGATGTATTGTAAAAACGTGCAATTTTTATGAGCGTTTCAATCGGTATTTGTCGTTGACCGTTTTCGTACTGTGAATAAGTGTTCTGCTTGATGTTTAAATATTCAGAAAGTTTCTTTTGCGTTAAGTCGTTGTCTTCACGTATATCTTTTATTCGCATAAAACCTCCTAATAGCTTAAAACTTTATAATAATTATATAAAATCACAAATTGAGATATTGTCAATATCTCAATTTGTGATATAAAAACCGATAGCTCAATAAATGAAGTGAACTATCGGATTTTTTGACATATAAGATAAGATCATTTTGTTTTTTTCTTTGTAAACACCGAAACTGCAAGGCAAACGGCAGCGGAAATACCTGCGAATATGAACAGCGTTGTAAGTACACTGGACCATCCCAGACTTTGCGACATTTTACCGAGGAGCGTGCCCGCGGCGGAGGAGCCGACGTAGCAAAGCGTATCAAGAAGCCCTGCAAGCAGACCTGAATCCATTTTATCTCTGTTATCGAGCGGGAACATGCTTGTGATGACGTTGTTTATTGCCGCCATCATGCAGGCAAGCCCGATGAAGAGAACCATTGTGAAAGCAACAGTACGCAAAGGGTAGATCAAGAAGATCGTAATCGAGAGCAGAAACGCCACGCTGTAAAAAATACCGTTTATAAAAAGGTGATTTTTGAGTTTGAGATAGAGCTTTCTTGCAATGATCGAACCGAAGATGGAGAACACGGGCAAGAGAAGTGTGAGGATAATTGAAAGTGAGTCCGCAACGCCGAATTCATCGCGTAAAATTTTTGGGAGCCAGTTGTTTACGCCGTCTTTGATGAATCCGTTTGCTACCGCCGTGACAGCGACGAAAACGAGCGTTGCTATAAACATTGCGCCGGCTTGGCTCTTTTTGTCGATGGCGGCGTTATTGTCCTCTTTGAGTTTGGCAAGTTCATCCTCTTCAACGTCACCGTTTTTAACTGCTTTTTCAACTTGTGTCATGATGCAAACCCAAGTTATCGCAGCGGCGATAAGGAGCGCAGAGGCAACGAAGAAAGTTATCTTCCACATATCGAGCGCAACGAAAAGAGCTGAAAGACCGTATGCGGACGCTGTGCCTGCGGCAACCGTGGAACTCATAACGTATATCGCTTTGCTAAGAGTATTGCTTGCGATATTGCGGGAAAGCGTGCGAATGAGCAGACTGAAGAGCATTGACTGTACGATACCGTTTATAAGCCATAATGCTGCCATCACGCGAAAATCACCGCTCAGGGTCATGAAAAGGTTGACAACGGCAGAAACACCGAGAGCGCCTGTTATAACGAATTTTGGATTATAACGTTTGCACATCAGACCATTTACAAGCTGACCTATACCATATGTAAGAGCAAAGCAGGAATAGACAAGACCGCCTTGGTCGTTTGTTATTCCGAGCTCGGAGATTATCTTTACCATGCTCGCGGAATAGTCAAGTCTGCCGATGTATGCGGCGGTATACACAAGCCAACAACCAAATATAAGCAGGTTGGCTTGCTTCTTTTTAAGATATTTCAAAATGTACCTCCAAAGTGTGAGATAATGTAAAATGTTTAGACATTAAATTTCATTCTATCACAAAACGTGAGCTTTTACAAGGTGGATAGGATAATTTTGGGGGATTATGAAAGGGAAAGATTTTAAGCTTTTGTGACATTTTGATTTTTTAAAATTATATATTAACAAAGTGCTAACAATAAGTTAATTAAATTCCCGTTATATTGATAAAAAATGTTACTCGCAGTACAATTATATTATCAAAAACACAGAAAAGCTCCTTGCGAAAGCAAGGAGCTTTTCTGTGTTTTAATCCACAAAATCAAATTCAAGCCCGTATATATCCACCTCGGAGCCATCGGCAATACCAAGCTTGCGCATCTTATCGATAATGCCTGTTGTGCGAAGCGTGCGCTCGAAGTACATGAGGGATTCACGGTCGTCAAGGTTGATGCCGCGCATAAAGTTTTCAAGCCATTCGCCCTCAACGACGAACATACCGTTTTCACGCGTAACCGTGATGTCGCACGGGTCGAGGTCAACTATTTCTTTCGGCTCGTCAATAGACTGTTCCGTTTCGTATATAGTGAGCGGAGGAAGCTCTTTGAGCTTTTCCGCAATCTTGTGGCAAAGAAGCGTGGTGTTGTGTTTGGTCGCCGCGCTGATGTAAACTATCTCATAGCCGAGCATTGAGCAGAATTCTTCGAAATCCGTAAGGTCTGCGTCTTCGGGCAGAACGTCGCATTTGTTTGCGGCGATTATCTGCGGGCGCGTCGCGAGTGATTCGCTGTATTTTGCAAGCTCCGCGTTGATGGTCTTGATATCGTCGATGGGGTCTCTGCCTTCCGTGCCTGCAACGTCAACAACGTGAACGAGCAAGCGGCAGCGGTCAACGTGGCGCAAAAATTCGTGACCCAAGCCGATACCCTCGGAAGCGCCCTCTATAAGACCGGGAATGTCCGCGGCAACGAAACCGTCGCCGTCCCCTGTGCCGACAACGCCGAGCATGGGCGCGAGCGTTGTGAAATGATAGTTTGCGATCTTAGGGCGCGCCGCGCTTATCATGGAGAGAAGCGTGGATTTGCCCACGTTGGGAAGCCCAACGAAGCCGACGTCCGCGAGCATTTTAAGCTCAAGCAAGATTTCGCGTTCTTCGCCTTTGTAACCTGTTTTTGCAAAACGGGGAGCCTGGCGCGTGGGCGTTGCAAAATGAGTATTGCCCCAGCCGCCTTTGCCACCACGTGCCACGATGAAAGGTTCACATCCGCTCATATCTTTGATGACTTTACCTGTTTCGGCGTCCTTGATGACTGTGCCTTCGGGAACGTAGAGCACAAGGTCCTCCGCGTTTGCACCATGGAATTTTTCGCTCATGCCGTTTTCACCGTTTTTGGCAACGAATTTGCGCTTATTTTTGTACGCAAGAAGCGTGTTTACGCCCTTTGCTATCTCTATAACGACGTTGCCGCCGTTACCGCCGTCGCCGCCCGAAGGGCCGCCGTGGGATATATATTTTTCTCTGTGGAAAGCGATGGCGCCGTTGCCGCCGTCGCCC
>JBGVFW010000313.1:0-11719 GCA_045121315.1 Eubacteriales bacterium | reverse complement strand
AAACTTTGTCAAGCTCGTTGAGGTCAAGACCTGTGTCATAATCCGTGCCTGCGAGAGTAGCGACCATAGCTTCCGTGGGAGGCTGGCTCGTACCCATAGCCATGGGGGAGATAGACGTGTCGATGATATCAACGCCTGCTTCGATAGCCTTGAGGAGCGTCATGGAAGCAAGACCGGAGGTGTAGTGTGTGTGCAGCTCAACGGGAACTTTAACTTTCTTCTTTATCATCGTTACAAGCTCGTAAGCGTTGTAAGGTGTAAGAAGACCTGCCATATCTTTGATACAGATGGAGTCTGCGCCCATTTCTTCAAGCTGTTTTGCGTAAGCCGCAAAGCCTTTGTTGGAGTGAGCGGGGCTCGTTGTATAGCTGATAGCCGCCTGAACGTGGCCGCCCTCTTTCTTTGTAGCGTCGATAGCTGTCTTGAGGTTGCGGGGGTCGTTGAGAGCGTCGAAAATTCTGATGATGTCGATACCGTTTGCGATGGATTTCTGAACGAAGTATTCAACAACGTCGTCAGCATAGTGACGGTAGCCGAGAATGTTCTGACCGCGGAAAAGCATCTGAAGCTTTGTGTTCTTTACCGCAGAGCGAATCTTGCGGAGTCTTTCCCAAGGGTCTTCGTTAAGGAAGCGGAGGCAGGAGTCGAACGTAGCGCCGCCCCATGCTTCCAAGGAATAGTAGCCGACTTTATCCATCTGCTCCAAAATGGGGAGCATTTCGTCCGTTGTCATACGTGTTGCGATCAAGG
This sequence comes from Eubacteriales bacterium, assembly GCA_045121315.1. GTDB lineage: Bacteria > Bacillota > Clostridia > Oscillospirales > CAG-272 > UMGS731. Next base: position 10,969 of record JBGVFW010000313.1, on the reverse strand, counting down.
ACTGATGCGCGTCACGGAGAACGGTTTCACAAATTTTTACTTGTGCCATATTATATTTCCTTTCGATAAAATCATAAGTTGATTATTACAGGAACCGTGCAAGGAATACGCCTGCCGCGATAGCGGAGCCGATAACACCTGCAACGTTCGGACCCATAGCGTGCATAAGAAGGAAGTTGGAAGGATCTTCTTTCTGACCCTGAATCTGGGCAACACGCGCCGCCATGGGGACTGCAGAAACGCCCGCGGAACCGATGAGGGGGTTAACTTTGCCTTTTGTGAGCCAGCACATAACTTTACCGCCCAAAAGTCCGCCGAGCGAGGAAAGCATGAACGCGCAAAGACCAAGAACGATGATAAGGATCGTATCAAGGGCAAGGAAGTTTTCTGCGTTTGCTGTAGCGCCTACGGAGATACCGAGGCAGATAGTTACGATGTTCATGAATTCGTTCTGTGCCGTCTTGGAAAGTCTTTCCGTAACGCCGGAAACCGAGAGAAGGTTACCGAACATAAGAAGACCAACAAGGGGAGCGGCGTCGGGAACGAGGAGACATACGATAGCTGTTACGATGATGGGGAACACGATGAGCTCAACTTTGGAAACGGGACGAAGTGTTTCCATTTTGATAGCGCGTTCTTTCTTTGTTGTAACGAGCTTCATAAGCGGGGGCTGGATCATGGGGATAAGCGCCATGTAGGAGTAAGCCGCGATAGCGATAGCACCCAAGAGGTGAGGAGCGAGCTTCGTTGTTACGAGGATCGCCGTAGGACCATCCGCGCCGCCGATGATACCGATAGCGGCAGCTTCGAGTTCATTGAAGCCGAGGAGGAGCGCGCCGATGAACGCGGCGAAAACGCCGAGCTGAGCCGCACCGCCAAGGAAGAGTGTTTTAGGGTTGGCAATAAGGGAAGAGAAGTCTGTCATCGCGCCGACACCCATGAAAATGAGGGAGGGGTAGATACCGAACTTAACGCCCAAATAAAGGAAATCGAGGAATCCGCCGTTGTTTATTACGTTGAGGAAAATGTCGGAAAGGGAATGAGAATATGTACCGTCCGCCATTTGTACGCCGTCAATAAACCAATCCATGTGGAAGATTCCCGTTCCGGGAAGGTTCGCAAGGAGCATACCGAAAGCAATAGGAAGAAGGAGCAACGGCTCGAACTTCTTAACTATCGCAAGGTATACGAGCACGCCTACGATGAGGTACATCACAAGCGTTTTCACAAGGAACATAACGTCAAACTCACCGTTATCGCTCACAAAAAACTGATAGATACCGGTAGTTTTAAGAAATTCAATAATTGTATTTAACAAGGATAATCACTTCCGTTTCAAGCTGTGGTAATTTCTTTCTTTAAACTTTACTTATCAGTTGAGTGTAAAGAGAACATCGCCGCTGGAAATGGAAGCACCAACTGTAGCGGAAACTGTTGCAACTGTAGCGTCTTCGGGAGCTTTGATTTCGTTTTCCATCTTCATAGCTTCGAATACGCAAAGGATATCGCCTTTCTTAACGGCAGCGCCTGCGCTTACGTTAACTTTAACGATAGTGCCGGGCATGGGAGCCGTGATCTTTGTTTTGCCTTCAGCGCCTGCGGGAGCTACGGGTTTAGCTGCGGGAGCGGGAGCCGCTACTACGGGAGCAGGAGCCGCTACGGGAGCGGGAGCTGCTACGGGAGCGGGAGCGTATGCGCCGCCTGCAACTTCTTCAACGTTTACAACATATGTCTGACCGTTTACTGTGATATTATATGTTTTCATTTTAATCTGATCCTCCGAGATTATTTAATGTGTTTGAAAGATACAACGCGGAATTTTGTAACGGGTTCGCCTGTATAAGCCGAAATAGCTGCGGCGATAACTGCAACGAGTTCGCTGTCGTTGCCAGCAGTCGTTTCCACGGGAGCGGGAGCCGCCGCAGGTGCGGTAGTCGCGATGTTTACGGGTTTGACTGCGGGAGCGGGAGCTTCAATGTTTTTCGCTTTTTTCTCTGCCTTGGGAGCAGGGTGAAGAGCCGCGCCGAGCGCTTTGATCGCCAAGTAGATGATAAAAAGAATACCAAAAATAGCGAGCATACCGAGCAAGAGCGTCTGACCGCCAAGACCGAGCTTATCGAGCAACGTGGAATTTTCGTTGATAATTGTTGTTGTTTGATTGAGCATCATGGAAGTGTCCTCCTATGATCACAAAAGCATTTCAAGAGCTGCTGCGATTCTCTGACGGAGTTCGTCGGAAGCGATGATGTCATCGATATGACCGCTCTTTGCTGCCGCAACGGGAGTTGCGCATTTTTCCGCCCATTCAGCGGCGATGTCTGCGTGCTTGGATTCATCGTCTACAAGACCGAGGAATGTAACCGCGGATTTGGGTTCCATAGCGGCGATCTTTGCGGATTCAAGAGCGAGGCAAACGTCAGCGCCAAGGGATTTAGCACCCATAGCTGTGTAAGCCGCACCGTAAGAACGGCCGAGAGTAACCGTGATCTTTGGAACGTAGGAAAGAGCGTATGTTTTTGCAAGGTTTGCAATTTTTGCGGAGATGCCTTTCTTTTCGGCTTCTTCGGAAGCGGGAACACCACAGCTGTCAACAAGAGTTACAACGGGGATATCCTGCGCGTCGCATTTTTCGATGAAAGATGCGGCTTTGTTTGCGGCGCAACCGCAGAGGTGACCGCCTTTTTCAGCGGGGTTGTTTGCTACAACAGCAACAACGTGACCGTTCATGGTTGCAAGACCGCATACCATTGCTTTTGCGTGTTCAGCGTAGAGCTCTGTGAAGGAGCCTGCGTCGAATACGTTTGCGATAACGTCGTGAACGTCGTAGTTTTCGCTCGTTGTGTCGACGGCAACGAGTCTGTTGGGTGTGTCAGCCGTAACTATTTCACCTGTGAAATAGGGAACGAGTTTTCTTGCTTTTGCAAGAGCGTCTGCGTCGTTTTCAGCAACGAGAGCTGCCGTGCCGGAGGAAGCGAGTTCTTCCGCGCCGCCGAGCTTTTCGCCTGCGGCAGTCATGTACATCTTGCCCGTGGATTTAGCCGCGATAACGAAATCGAACATCTGCGCGATAACTGCGGCGTGGCCTGTGCAGGGACCTGCAACTATTGCAATCTGGGGAACTTCCGCATTTGCTGCGCAAGCCATGATAGAGCCGTAGCCTGCGAGAGCGTCTGCACCTTCAAGAACTTTAGCGCCTGCGGAATCGAATACGCCAATGATGGGCGCTTCGGCAACAGTTGCCATTTCATAGATTTTTGCGATTTTTTTCGCGTGCATTTCACCGAGAGCACCGGAGAGTCTTGCAAAGTCCTGAGAGAATGCGAAAACGAGAGTGCCGTCGATAGCGCCGTAACCCGTTACAACGGGTTCGAAAGCGTCGTCGTTTGCGGAATCGAGCTCCGTTGTCTTTCTGCCAACGTACGCTCCGACTTCAACGAATGTGCCTTCGTCAAACAGCGCTGACATGCGCGATGCGGCAGAAAGCTTTCCTGCTTTTGCAAGAGCAGCGTCTGCGCGAGCCTGTTCATCTGCAAGAGCCTGACGCAATTCAGCGGCGGTCATGCGAGATGAAAAAATGTTTTTTTCAGCCATTGTTATATCATTCCTTTCCGACCTTTAGGGTCAAAACAAAGATTGAATCTTATTTTTCAGAACGTGAAAAAGAGCTTTTGCATATCGGCTAAATATGCCAAAACTATTTTCCCCCATTCTAAAATCTTATAATAGAATTTTAACATAAAGCAACCAAAATAGCAATAGTTTTCCGCGTTATTTTGTAGGAGAATTTAATATTTATTTAACGTTTTATCTATATATAGTTAATAAGAGGGAAAAAGAGGCGTGCCTACACATAAGTGCAATAGGCACGCCTCTTTTATAAAAGGAGATTTGACTTTCGTAATTATTTGATTTTGGAAACAATTTCTTCAGTGTCGGAAGCGATCATAAGCTCTTCGTTTGTGGGGATAACGTAAACGGCTGTCTTTGTGCCTTCCTTGGAAAGCTTAACGATGTTGGGCTGGCGGAGAGTCTTAGCGTTGAGCTCTTCGTCTATTTCGATGCCGTAGAACTGCATATCAGCGCAAGCTCTCTGGCGGAGTTCGGGGTTGTTTTCGCCCATACCTGCCGTGAATACGACAGCGTCAAGTCCGTTCATTGCAGCGGCATAGGAGCCGATGTATTTCTTAACCTGGTATGCGAGAACTTCTGCGGCGAGCTTGCATCTTTCGTCGCCTTTAAGTATGCCTGCTTCGATATCGCGGCTGTCGGAGGAAACGCCGGAAACGCCGAGGAAACCACATTTCTTGTTCATGAAGTTATCCATTTCGTCGGGTGTATAGCCTTCTTTTTTCATGATGAAGGTTACGATAGCGGGGTCGATGGAACCGCAGCGCGTACCCATTTCAACACCGTCAAGAGGAGTGAAGCCCATAGTTGTGTCGATAACCTTGCCGCCCATAACAGCGGAAATGGAAGAACCGTTGCCGATGTGGCAAGTAACTATCTTCGTTTCTTCTACGGGTTTGTCAAGGAGTTTTGCCATTTCGCGGGAAACGAACTTGTGGCTCGTTCCGTGGAATCCGTAGCGGCGAATGTTATATTTTTCGCACATTTCATAGGGAAGTGCGTATGTATATGCTTTTGCGGGCATTGTCTGGTGGAACGCCGTATCGAATACGAGAACCTGAGGAACAGTGGGCATTACGGCTTTGCAGCCTTCGATACCCATGATAGCGGCGGGGGTGTGAAGAGGAGCGAGGTCGCGGCAGAGTTCAAGCTTTGCAAGAACTTCGTCTGTGAGCAAGCAGCTTTCGAAGAAGTAGGGACCGCCGTGAACAACTCTGTGGCCGATGGCTTCGATCTCGTCCATACCGGAAAGGCAACCGTAATCCTTGCTTGTGAGCGCGTCTACAACTATCTTCGTTGCAACGGAATGGTTGGGCATAGCGATTTCTTCCGTCCATCTTCTTCCGTCTGCGCATTTATGGTCTATCTTACCATCGATACCGATGCGTTCGCAAATACCTTTTGCGGGAACCTGACCTGTTACTGTGTCGAAAAGCTGATATTTAAGAGAAGAGCTTCCGGCGTTTACTACCAATACTTTCATTTTGAAAAAACCTCCGTGTTTACTTCTGTTGATTTTTAATATAGAATATATTATAATTAAAGTTGTATAAAATAATCCTTTATATTTATTATAAATGATATAACTGCCATTTTCAATAGAAAAAGTCAAGAAATTTTAATAAAAAGTTTAAAAAGGAGCGCACAGATGAAGAATTTTGCCGTGATTTGCGAATATAATCCGTTCCATGCGGGTCATGAATACCAACTTTCTAAGATAAAAGAGAGCGGCGGAACAGTCACTGCGGTTATGAGCGGGGAATATTGCCAGCGGGGTGAGGTGGCGGTTATGGATAAATATGCGCGTGCGCGCGCCGCTCTTGCGGGAGGGGTTGACCTTGTGCTGGAGCTTCCTTTTCCGTATTCCGCGGCGGGCGCGGAGAAGTTTGCTTTCGGCGCGGTAGATATAATAAGCCGTCTTGGATTTGTCGATGAGATATCCTTCGGCAGTGAGTGCGGCGACGCCGAGCTTATCGGACGCACGGCGAAAAATATCCTTTCTGCGGAATTTGAGAGCGCTCTTTGCGAAAATATGAAAATAAACGGCGAAAAGCCGTACGGCACGGTATATTTTGAAACCTACCGCGCGCTTTTCGGGGAAGACAGTGTTTTCACGGGGTCAAACAACATTCTCGGCGTGGCGTACGCCGCAGAGATTTTAAAGCGTGATCTGCCGCTTGATTTTTCTACGGTGAAGCGGGCGGGTCAGGATTATAACGGAGAAGGCGAGGGATTTGCAAGCGCTTCGTCTGTGCGTGAAACGCTTGCAGAGCGCGGAATAGATTCCGTTCGCGATATGCTGCCCGAATATTCGTTTGATTTGCTGAGAACCGAGTGTGAAAACGGGAAAATCGCGCAGAGCGAGAGGCTTTTCGGCGTTTTTGCTTCGTTTTTGCGCACGCATACCTCACAGGATATTTCGCACTTTGCGGAGAATGATGTGAGCCTTGCCGCTCGCCTTATAAAAGCAGGGAATGAGTCGAGGAATATGCGCGAACTTTACAAAATGGCACAGACGAAAAAATATTCGCCTTCACGCGTACGGCGTGCTTTGCTTTTTGCTTATTTCGGCGTAACGCGTGAAATGCTGTGTAAGCCTCCGGCATACACAGTATTGCTCGCGGCAAACTCGCACGGGCGGAACCTTCTTTCAGTTGCGAGAAAGAAGTCAACTATTCCTATAATCACAAAACCTGCCGACTACGAAAAGTACGGCGATGAAGTGAAAACATCGTTCGAACTTACAAAAAAAGCCGCCGCAGTTCGTCTTTTGTCGCAGGAAAAAGCAGGTACAACAGCGGAGATCATGCGAAAAACGCCTTACGTGGAAAAATGACGCGAAAGCGTCATTATTATGTGCATTCCAAGTAAAGTTCTTTGCGACTCTTTCTTTCAATAAATCACCTTTTGCATATACTGTTATCGGAGGTGATATTTATGATAAAAGGCTCGATAGCCGCTATCGTTACGCCTTTTCTTGAAAACGGAGAAATAGACTTCGATTGCTATGGCAGAATTATCGAATTTCATATAAAAAACGGCTCGGACGGCATAGTTGTGCTTGGTACGACGGGCGAAGCGCCTACCGTCAACGATGAGGAAACAGCGTCTCTTGTGGCATACGCCGTTAGAACGGCGCGAGGGCGCATACCCGTTATTGCAGGGTGTGGATCAAACGACACGGCTCGCGCAAAAAAGAGATGTGCTGCCGCCGAGAGAATGGGTGCGGATGCAATACTTTTACTTACGCCCTATTACAATAAGGCGAATTCGGACGGAATGATAAAACATTTTACGACTTGCGCAGACAGCGTGAACATTCCAATTATAATATACAACGTGCCATCGCGAACGGGTTGCTCTGTAACTCTTGAACAGCTTGAAAAATTAAAAAAGCACCCGAACATAGCGGGAATAAAAGAAGCGAGCGGAAACATGGGTTTTTTTACACGCGTGTGCTCTCTTGCTGATGAAAATTTTGGGGTCTACTGCGGGTGCGACGAAATAAACGTGCCTGCGATTGCCGCTGGCGCTATCGGCATAATTTCCGTGCTGGCGAATATTTTACCGCGAGAGTGCCATGAAATGGTGGAATTCATGGAAAGGGGAGAGGTCGCTCGCGCAAGGTCACTCCAACACCGCTACGGAGAACTTATATCGGCACTTTTCCTTGAGGTAAACCCTATTCCCGTGAAAACGGCGATGAATATGCTTTCTTTCCGAGAGGTAGGAAACGTCGGCTCTTTCCGCTTGCCTATGTGCGAAATGACAGACAAATCGCGCGCAAAGCTTGAATATGAAATAGAAAAATTGAAAGAAGATTTTGAAAGGTATAGGTAAAAAATTAAGACCTTATAAAACGCAAAAAGGACGCCTAAAGCGGACTTCTCATAAGGATGATAAAAGCCATCGTGATACAATATCGCGATGGCTTTTCGATGTTATAATGTTTTAACTGTATCCGATAGTACGCTATATACCTGTTCTTTGCTTTCAAGCGGATATATTACATCTTCATCCGGTTCATCTAAATCAAACGAAACACTTAACTCTTTTGGATAAATTTGCAAGTCCATATAATATTCTTTATAACGACCTTGTATTCCGATGCACTTTATATCCTCAAACCAATCTATATGTATTTCGACTCTCTCAATCTTTACGGACTCAAGATTATCTTTTAACGATCCATTCAAATAATCAGACAGGAGATCATCAAATGCACATTTGTTATCGTCTGTTTTTTGCTCTAAATACTTCTGTATTTTCTTTTTCTTTGTTGTAAACATTATTTCTCTCCTTTATCGCGCAAGTTTCGCCTTTGTATTACAAAAGCTTCGGGCAAAGCCCATACCCCTATTCCTCCGAATATAATTTGTCATAATACCCGCGTGCCGGGTTTTCGTATATATATTTACATATTTCATAGTAGTCATCACGATTTCGAACGATGTGGTCAAAAAAGGATCGCTGAAAAATCTTATCACCCGCCGAGCCTCGTAATTTATTGATTTCTTTTGTGACTTGATATTTTAGCCAACCAATTACCGTATCCGCCGTAGGGGAGGGGTTTCCCCTCCCGTCATCCTTTACAATAGACAATAATATATGGATATGGTTTGGCATAATGACATAATAATCTACAGATGCCTCCGAATATTTTTCGGATATCTTTTGAATCCACCTGTCTACAATCTCACCATAAGGTGACAATTGCGGGAGGGGAGACCCCTCCCCTACAATTGTTGAGAGAATATTTTTTCTGTTTTGAGTACATATTGTTAAAAAATACGCACCTGTTGTGCTATAATCATATCCCTTCAATCGAGGATCTTTTCTTTTTGGCAAAGCTTTTTCGTTTTCCATGTTCATCACCTACTCTATTATAACACAAATCGGCAGAGAAAACAAGAGTTATATTCCGACTTCGTCGGAGTGATATTATACGGCTGCGCCGTGTAGTGATATTGAAGCCTTACGGCTTCAGTGATATTTTATTCGCCCCTTAACTTGCGAAGCAAATATCACTCGGCGATAGCCGAATATCACTGCAAAGCAATATCACTCGCCAAAGGCGAATAAAACTGCCCAACTTCCTTATGAGAAGTTGGGCAAAGGCGTCCTTTTTCAGTTATTAAACTTATTCAGCGTCTGCTGCGGGAGCCGCTGCTTCGTTTTCTTCATTGAGAAGGGCACGGATAGAAAGGCTTACTTTCTTGTTTTCTGTGTCGATCTCAAGAATTTTTGCTTTTACAACGTCGCCTTTTTTGAGAACTTCAGCAGGTGTTGCAAGCTTCTTGTTAGCGATCTGAGAAATGTGGATAAGACCGTCAACTCCGGGGATAACCTGTGCGAATGCACCGAAGGGCATGATGGAAACGATAGTTACGTCTGCAACATCGCCAACGGCGTATGTAGATGTGAATGCGTTCCAGGGGTTTGTTTCTTCTGTCTTATAACCGAGAGAAACTTTGCCCGCTTCGCGGTCAAAGGATTTAACGAAAACTTCGATTTCCTGACCGATGGAAACGACGTCTTTGGGGTTAGCGATTCTTGTCCAAGAGAGTTCGGAAGTATGTACCATACCGTCTACACCGCCGAGGTCAACGAAAGCACCGTAGTTTGTGATGCTCTTAACCTTACCAACATAGTGTTTGTCAACTTCAACGTTTGCCCAGAATGCTTCTTCTGCAGCTTTGCGTTCTTCCATAACAACCTTGCGGATAGAACCTACAATGTGGCGTCTTTCGGGAGTAACTTCGATAATTTTAAATTTCTGAACCGTACCTACGATAGAAGTAAGTTCGCCGCCGCGTGCAACCATTGTCTGGGAAGCGGGGATAAATATTCTGTTGGAAAGTGCGTATGCGATTACGCCGCCTTTAACAGCTTCTGTGATTCTGCCTTCGAGAACCGTTTCGTTTTCGGCAGCTTCGATAACCTTCTGCCAATCCTTCTGTGCATCAACTTTCTTTTTGGAAAGCATTGCGATACCGTCAAGGTCGCTTACTCTGATAGCGATAGCGTCGACTGTGTCGCCTACTTTAAACAAGTTTTCAAGCTTAGCTGTGGGGTCGTCTGTTACGTTTTCAAGCGTAAGAATACCCGTTACTTTGGAACCGATATCAACATGTACTTCTGTGTTAGATACAGATGTAACAACACCGGACACTTTATCTCCTGTATTTAAAGTTTTGAAAGATTCATCAAGAAGCTGTGCGAAATTTTCCTGTTCGCTCATGATTTTTTTTACCTCCTCAATCATGTAACCGGGCGTGGATGCTCCGGCTGCGATGCCTACTTTGGGCATCTGTGTTATATTTTTCGGAATGTCTTCGAAATGCTCGACGAAAAATGTGCGCGGGTTATTGCGGTGGCTTATCTCAAACAGCTTCTTCGTATTGGAGCTGTTTTTGCCTCCGATAACCAAAATTGCGTCACATTCGCGCGAAAGTTTATCCACTTCTAACTGACGATTTTCCGTAACACAACATATTGTATCAAAAATAAGCGGATTTGTACATACTTTTTTGAGAAATTCTTGACATTTTTTATATTCTGCGAGATTTTGGGTCGTTTGCGATACCAAAATGAACTGTTTTGTACATATTTTGGGCGATGTTGATGTGTCAAATTTCTCTTTCAACTTCTCACATGAGTCAAAAATGAAGTATTCTCCTCTTATATGGCTGGCGATCCCGATGACTTCCGGGTGATCTTCCGTACCGAAAAGAAGAGTAAAAGTCTCTTCACTCGTATGTTTATCCATTATTGAGTGTATCTTGGAAACGAAAGGGCAGGTGCAGTCCACAAGAGTGGCTCCACTTGCCGCTATCCTATCTGTGAGTTCTTTTTTTACGCCGTGTGCGCGAATGACAAAGACCGTGTTTTCGGGGTTGTTTGAAAGTACCGCATTAACGTCGTTCTCGGCGAGCGCTTCCACGCCCTGAGCGCGAAAGCTTTCCACGATCACGGGATTGTGGATGAGAAGACCCAGCGTATATATTTTTTTGCCCTTATGCTTTTCTATAATGTCGTACACGGTGTTAACTGCGCGTTCAACGCCGAAGCAGAAGCCTGCGTGTTTTGCAACGGTTATCTCCATGTTATTTGCTCTCCGAGTCCTTGTCTGGGTTGAGAGCGCAAATTCTTTCCGCGATCATTTTTGAAGCCGCGTTGACTTTGCCGAATCTGCCTTCGTCTTCCGCAGATTCTTTTTCAAAACCAAGCTCTTCATATTTTATCATATCTCCATAGTAAATATCAACTCTTCCGAAGAATTTTGTTCTGTAATTTTTCGGTTTGATATAAATAGGGAGGATCTCACATTTTGCTTCGCGCG
>JBGVFW010000312.1:0-6771 GCA_045121315.1 Eubacteriales bacterium | reverse complement strand
ATTACAGACGAACCCAAAACGACAGGGCTTGCTATGTCCCAAGGCAAAGCAACTAATATAAATTATGGAATTATGCTACTGTCCGTAGGAAACGATGTAGACCAAAAAGATGAACCGCCTGTTCCTGAAATCACAGGACCTAACACATCGGAAGATAATGTAGTCACGCCTAATAATCCTGTCGTTCCCGATTCTGTTGAAGATATTTACTATTATTCATTAGATCCTAACGAGCCGTTCTATATTAATAGGGTTAGTATGTTCCAAATAGAGTTAACCGATGAAAATGGATTCTTAGCTTCCAAATTGGGACTTGGCATCGTGGACGTAGTCATCACTGAGGATTGTATTTGGGGTGAAAGTCTGATTACTTTCCGCAATGGAGAAAATTTCTACTCTTGTTTGACAAATGGTGGCGGATATAATCGCCAAACCGGAGAATGGTACTGGGATTTCTCCACACATAAATATGTGGAGGGATTCTTCATCGTCAAAAATCTTGCGCAGGAAAACTATGGTTTCACTATTAAAATGGATACACAAGGTCAAGCATATAAATTCAATTGCCATGAGACCGAAAACGGCGGCAATCGCGTCGATAAAAATGTAAAAGTAGTTAGTTCTACGGTTGTATCTGAAGAAGGACGCAGCTTTACCGTGGCTGAATTGGAGAATTACTTTAACACTGGAAAAATGCCCGATGAAAATGGAGCCGAAGGAAGCGTTGTACCTCCCGAAAGTGGAGATACAGACACAAATAAGTCGGAAATTTCAAAATTGATTGAAATTGAAAAATATTCTTCTATGACGAAAGATGGCACTACTTCGATTGAAGTGGAGTACACTTACGTGGGTGAAATAGAAACTGTATATGATTTTGTAATAGAAGATGCATCTGTAATAGATGCTTTCTTTGAAAAAAACGATTTGTTCCTTGTTTATGTAGATGCAAACAGCGGTTCACTTCAATTTGATGTGAACAGTATTTTCAATGATGGGAATAGCTTCTGCATTTATGTAAATCAGACCAATGATCCCGAAGTAGTTACGGATGATATGGCAGGATGGTTTATTACCGTTGCCGTACCGAAGTCGGCAACCGAGAGCTGTACGACCTTTGATGCCATATTCGGAATACCGCAGTAAAGGAGTGAGCCTATGAAGGTAAAAAGAATAGTCCTATTTCTTTTGAGTGCTGCTCTCGTTGTATCCCTTGCAGGATGCGGTGAGGCGGTAAAAGAATACGACAAAACACCCCTCACCAAGCTCACTTACACGCAAGTGGATTACAATGGCGGTTTTACGACCGAGTATTTGTTTGACTTTGAAAACAATACGGCCATAAAGCACTCCTTTTTGCCTTTCGATGATGAAAACGATAGAACGGAGACCTTGGCTGAGTTTACTGACGAGCAAGAAAAGGAATTGATAAACAAGCTCTACTCTTATGGCTTGTTCGATATCAAAAAGGAATATAAATCTCCTCCTGGTATTATAGACGGTGGAGGTTGGGATCTGAAGATTGAGTACAGCGACGGCACAAGTAAGGAATCAAACGGATCAAACAATTCGCCCAAGTCAGTTTTTGAAAAATGTGCAAAGGCATTTTATGATATTTGCGGTAATGGAGTAGTGGCTCGCGTTCCGAGCGACTATTATACTCCACCTAATCTGTCCTACGCTTTGAGCTTTACGGTTGGCAATAATACAACTTCGCAAGGTGCGACCTCTTTTACCAAAAGAGGTAATTACAAATGGAACGGATTTGAAGAAAACAGTCTGACCGTATTTGGGCTGAACGAAGGCAACAAATTTCCATACGAGTTAAACGAAGGCACAGAATATGAATTCACTTTGTATACAGCAAACTATGGCGATTACGAAAAATTCAAGAAATGCGAGGTTTACTCATACGACAATAACGAACAGTTGACGGGTGAGCAAAAGATCGTAGATAAAGGTTGGTTCGATCAAATCGAATTTGACTTGGAGTTGAATAAAATATATGTGATAAAGCTCAGCTTTAAGGATGGTGATTTCGTCGAATATACCTTCAACACCAACGTAGAATGAGGAGGTAGTTATGAAAAGAATATTTTTGCTGATTTTGATGACGCTTCTTGTAATTTCCTCAGCTTCTTGCTCTAAGTCGGATGTTAAAGGTTGTGAGCATAATTGGGAGCGTATCGATAACTTTAATGAATATACCGCTATGGATAAATGCACAAAGTGTGGCAATACCCGAAAATACACAGATCCCGACAATATACCTCATTCAGGATACGAGGCAGGCTTCAAAATGCTGCGTTACAATTGGGACGGTTACGGAATAACAACAAAAGAAGTATTCACTTGTGATCTTGGATATGCTATTATTGATTGCCTTTCAAAATTAGAGGAAACGGGAAAGAACATCCCCAAGATTTCCAATGAGACCGTAGACGAATATACCGGAACGCTTTCTGTAACACGAGGCACTCTGTGGATTGAGTGCGGAACTGTTGGTTTGTTTCGTTTGAATCCCGAAATGAACGAGATCTGCAAGGTGCAAACGCATCTCGGAGAGGGTGTAGAACTGAAGATGACCGACACTCTTGAGGAGCTATTGACGCAGGCGTGGTATTATTTTCCAAACGATTATTGGTCGGGAAAATATGAAAACGGAACGATTACCTTAAATCAGATATACAAAAGCGATTCAGCCGTGGATTATGTCAGAATCGACAGCATCGATATTGAAAAAGACGAATGGGCGAACATTAAGATCGTGCTTACGATAGGAGCAAAAGACAGCATTAAAACAAACTGCAAGCTGTTCTGTTCCAATGGCGGTGACGTTATAGGATTTGGTGACGATAAAGAAATAGAGCTTTCCGCAAGCGAAGAAACCAAGCTCGAACTGACGACGGGCGGACTTTATAACGATTGGACGCATTACGTTACAATAAATATTGATAATACAAGAATCAGTCTTACGATAGTGCCGTAAATAGAAAGGGGGCAAAAATGATGCTGAAAAGAATATTACCTTTGATTTTAGTGGCACTAATGATTATTTCGTTATCCTCTTGCTCCAATCCTAAGTTTGAACATCCGATTTCGATATCCAAGCTGACGGACGGTGAGTTGAAGGCTGTAATGCTCGACTACGAAAACGACTTGATGCTTGAACTTTTGAACAAAGGCAAATGGGTAGATGATATCCCCAACTGCGGATATGACTACGAGTTTGAATTTGGTGCGCATAATGTACTACGGTATCATTCCGAATGCGGCACGTTTATTGATACGGAAAATTCGCGCTCACTTACCGTTAACGAGCAGGATAAGAACCAAATCAACGACAGTCTGAATCGCTCTATTAAGCTACCTTTGGGAAACGAAGAATTATTGAATTTGTTTTCTGCCGCGCTTAATGAAAAAGGGTTAAGGTTCGGAATGTTTGAAAGCGAAATGCTTGATTTCGTTGATAGCTTAACGTTTGATGGTAAGCCCGTAAATGAGTGCGATTTTGCACCTGCCGCCGCATTTTTTGACGGTGCAAGTGTTTACGGAATAGACGCATATGGAGATAGAGGTCTCGCATATGGCTGCAAGTGGCAGGAATCATCCGATGTTACAACTGTATCAAACAATTTTAGCACCGAGCTCGCTATTGATGGATTACCCCTTCCGCAAGGGATAAAGGTTGGTGACGATATCAATAAGGTCTTATCTACTATACTTGGATATCAGTTTAACTATCAAACAGGTTTTGCAGCTGACGAAGATATAAGTACAGATATGACTTTTGCGCGAAGTGACGGTAACAGTTCGTACTTGATTTTTCATGATTTTAGAAGATCAACAGTACCCGCAGAATATTATTATCCGCTGTCAATCGAATTTGTTGAATTGAACTGTGTATATGACGGTGAAAAATTGACGAAGAGGCAAAGCCGCAGTATAATAATTTTCTTTGATTTCCCGATGATAGATAAAGAAGTTCCAACCATTAGTAAAGTGGAATTTTCCGTTATCGATAAAACATTTAAGTGATTTTCTATGAAATGGAAGGAGCAAATATGATAAAGAAAATTATATCGTTAATTCTTGCTTTAACAATGTGTCTCGCTTTTTCATCCTGCGCGGTGAATCCCGAGAATTATTCCTTGGCGCTTGCGGCAAAAGCAATGGAGGTCCAACACTCCGATTCAGAGCAAGAGGGTTATGAGGAATTCATCGACAAATTGGACACCTTTGCTGCCAAGCTGACCTATGAGGTCTATTCGGACAGCGATAAGCAATCGAATGTTTGTATCTCTCCCGTGTCGGTCTATATGGCTCTTGCTCTTGCAACCGAGTGCGCGGACGGCGAAACAAGGGATGAAATACTGAACGCCGTGGGTGTTACCTACGACGAAGTAAAGAATTTCACCAAAGTTCTCTATGCCTTTTCCAACCGCGAGTATTACTACACCAATATGATGAATAACAAGAAGATCCTCGCGTTTGAGGAGCTTGCGAACTCCATTTGGGTAGATAAAAATACTACGCTCAAGGAAGATGGCATAAACAATCTCGCAAACAACTTCAACTGTGATTTGTTCAGTGTGAACTTTAAGACGAGCGAGGGCGAGAAAGCGATCAACGCCTATATCAAGGACAAAACGCACGGCATTATCGACAGCGACCTCGACCTATCCCCCGAGACCTTGATCACACTTATCAATACGTTCTATCTCAAAGAGGTTTGGAACGAGGACGGCGACGAGCTTAAGTTTACCGATAAGGCGTATGATTTCAAGAACGCAGACGGAAGTGTGGTAAACACAAAGCTGCTTCAAGGCTATTATTTTACCGGTAATATCTACGAAGGAGAAGGTTATACCTCGTTCTATACAAGCACGGAGCACGGCTTTGATATCAAGTTTATCGTTCCCACCGACGGACATACTCTTGAGGAAGTATTCACCTCGGACAACATTTACAATATCAACAATCTCGGTGATTATGGCTATATCGACGAGGAAAACAAGCTTCTGCATCATACAAGAGTTTTCTTCCCGGAATACAAGGCGTCCTTTGACGGTGATCTTGCCGATATCCTCAAAAACGATTTTGGAATCAACGATCTGTTTGACTTTGAAGCGTGCGACTTTTCAAACGTAACCGATGAGAAGCTTGCTTGCGACGGTGTTATTCATAAGTGCAGCGTCGACGTAAACGATAAGGGTATCGAGGGCGCGGCAGTAACCGTTATGCCGATGGCAGGCGCGGCAGGTCCTCTTGATGGCTACGAAGAAGTATATCACGACTATATCGTTGACAGAGCCTTCGGATTTGTTATTACTGACAGTTACGGCGCAGTGCTTTTCTCCGGCGTGGTCAATAGCGTGAATTGAAGTTAACGAATATCTGAAATCACCTCGTGCCAACTTGGCACGAGGTGATTGTCTATATATGAAATCTTAAAACCGAAGCCTATCAATCATTTCCCATTTTACGTATTCATTGAACTTGGCAAATCGATATGCTTCTTCACAGATTCGACCTTTGTTGTAGCAAATGAAAAAGGTGAAGTCGAGCCAAAAAGCATCTTCAATCACGGACTTAATAGCCTCAAATTCAGCTTTACCGAGATAATGCTCGTCCTTCAGAATAAGCATAGCATAGTTATATTCGCCGTCGTTGTAAACGAGATCAAATGTAATCGTTGCTTCGCTATCCTTGTAAGGGTCTCCGTATTTGTCCTTTTTCATTACTGCGGCGGTGAAGGTCTGCGGAGTTGGTGCGACCGTTTCACGATCAATATATCTCCGCTTGCAGAAATGGTAATATGCGTGGCGGTAGCAAGCTGAAACATATTCGTCGTCAGCTACTACCTTTATGTAAGAAAGCGCTTGAGAGATCGTTTGCTCGTCTACCGCGCCGAGATTGATGTCTGTACGATTAGGATAAACAATATTAAACCAAATGCGGTAATAGGGATTGACAAACTTGTAAACCGTCTTGTTGTTTTCATCCTTCCCGGTGGTAAGGATTCCGTTCTCAATCAGAGCGCGGATGTACTTATCGCATTTGTTATATGCAAATCCCATAAACTTTCCGATATCGCTGATGCGATTGTTTCCAAGAGCGATTGCGTGGCAGATGAACATATAGCTTTCCGAGCGTCGGAACAATCGCTTAAATTCATTCGCGCAAAAATGTATGTATGCACTATCGGGGGATAGAAGATTTCGCAGATTTCCCTCGGTGCTTAAATTCTCGTCGATCAGATGAACGAGTTTTGGTATTCCTCCCGTAAGTACATAGAGCGCGAGAAGATTGTCGCCCTTTTTGTTCGGAAAGCATTTGCAGAGATCTGCTATCGAGAAGTATGGCACGTCGATAGGTATCTCATCATAAGTCCATTTTGTGTAATCAGGTGGAAACTCTGGAAGTTTTTCCTCGCGAGTGACGAAGATCATCAAGATCGCGCGTCGCTTCTGTGTTGCAAAATAATTTTGAAAGGCTGTGGAGAATACGCTATCCGTCAATATTTCATCGGCGTCGTCAAAAGCAAAGATGTGGCAGGTGCGCTCGGAGAGTTTATTGATATTGATAAACACGTTCTCCCACGTATCCATCGGGAGCCCGGTAAGATTATGCTCATCCATATATTTTTGCAATCTTTCTCCGAGCAAGCGCAATGCCATAGGCTCATCGAGACCTGCGAATGAGAAATAGAAATGCTTATGCTGCTCCAACCATTCAAGAATAAGCGCAGTTTTACCCGAGCCACGCGGT
>JBGVFW010000311.1:0-3454 GCA_045121315.1 Eubacteriales bacterium | reverse complement strand
ACAACAAGACATCATGAAGGTTTTTCCCTTTGGAAATCAGATGTAAACCCTTATAACTCATATAACTATTGCGGCAGAGATATCGTACGCGAATTTGTGGACGCCTGCCGTAAATACGACCTCAAAATAGGTTTTTATTCTTCCCTTATGGATTGGCATCACCCTGATGGTTGGAAGTGTGCTTTCGATATGGAAGCAAGACGCCGTTTTCTCGAATACATAGAAGCACTCAACGTGGAGCTCCTTTCCAATTACGGCAAAATAGATATTCTTTGGTACGATATGCCTTATCCAATGAAGAGCTCCGAAGGATGGGATTCCGTTAACCGCAACAATAGACTCCGCAAACTTCAGCCTGACATGCTTATTAACAACAGAAGTAAAATGCAGGAAGACTTTCTCACTCCCGAAGACAGCATTTCCCCTGCGGACGGCGCGTATTGGGAAGCTTGCATGACATTCAACGGTATATCTTGGGGATATCTTGATTCCACTCTTGCCGCTCCCTATTCTTACAGCGCACAGCAGATCATCAAGATGCTCAACCGCTGCACTTCCTCGGGTGGAAATCTGCTTTTAAATATCGGTCCCATGGCAGACGGTACAGTTCCCTCGGAAGCGATAGAACCGCTTGGAACCGTCGGCAAATGGCTTTCTGAGAACGGCGAAGCGGTTTACGGACTTAAATCCATCACGGGCAACAAATTCACCGGCTGCAACCTCAACACGGCAAGCGTTTCACCCGATGAAAAAACGGTATATCTTTGGAACATGATATGGCCTCAGAAAGACACATTACAGCTCGGCGGATATATAAACGCGCCCAAATCTATCACATACCTTGCAACGGGCGAAAAAGTTGATTTCGAGCTTGATGGTCACCGTCTTATTCTCAAAAATCTTCCCAAAGAGGCTGTTGACAAGAACGCGGGAATTACAGTTTTCAAACTTGAATACGACGAAAAAGCACAATATCAGTGGGTAAGCTATTATCCTCATATGAATTACGGTGTTAATACCGCAGGCGACCTCGTTCAATAAAATAAAGTAAGTAAAAAAAGACTTGTGGCATGCACAAGTCTTTTTTGATATTTATTTTTCCGTAGTAAGAATTTTTGCGCGCTTGAAGCCGACTTTTTTGTAATATATAAGCGTTGTAACACAACAGAGGAACCAACCTGCGGGGTATCCGAACGCAACAGGCAAAAGCTCGTTTGAAATGAAATTTGAAACAACAAACAAATAGATCTGTCTGAAACCGACGAATGTCGTAAGCATAATTATCATCGGAGCTGTCGTATTGCCCGCACCGCGAAGAGAAGCAGAAAATACTTGGTTTACGCAGCAGAAAATATAGAAAGGAGTAAGCGCTTTCAAAAGTTTCACCGCGTAATATACAACACCCTCATCGCTGTTGAATATAGCCGCAAGATAAGGAGCAAATATCATGACCACAACGATAAGGAAAACCGTTATGCACGTCGCCATAAAGTACGCCGTATAAGTTCCTTTTTTCGCACGTTTTATATCACCGTTGCCGAGATTTTGACCGACAAAAGTCGTCGCCGCCAAGGAAATCGACTGCATCGGCAGGAAAATAAACTGGTCTATTTTCGAATATGATGTCCAGCCTGAAAGATTGAGCGTCTGGTCGCCGTTTACGCCCGCTATGTAAGATTGAACAAAAACGTTTGAAAAAGCCGTAAGTGCCATTTGGAGCCCGGCAGGAAAACCTATAATTCCGATTTTTTTAATTATTTCCAAATTTAAATTTAATTTTTTAAAGCTAAATTTAACACAAGATTTTGTGCGCATGAGTTCTACTACTGTAAGAGTTGCGGAAACTAGCTGTGCAATGACGGTAGCAAGCGCAACACCTGCAACACCCATATCAAAAATGAAAACAAATGCAAGATCGAGCACAATGTTAGTAATGGCCGCCGCGACAAGGTAATAGAAAGGTCTTGCCGAATCGCCTATTGCCCGCAGTATGCCCGCGCCCATATTATACACCAAAAGGCCGGCAACACCCGCAAAATATATAATAAGATAAGTTTTAGCATAAGGATAAACGGTAGAAACTTCTTCATGCGTATTAAGCATAAGATCAAGAAGTAATGGAGATATCGCTACGCCGACTATCGTAAATACAACTACCATAATAAATGTAAGAGACATCGCGGTATGCGTAACTTCGTTTACCTTTTTTTCGTTTTTAGCGCCGTAGTATTGAGAAATTATAACGCCCGCACCACTGGCAAAACCCGAAAAAAGACCAATGAGTATGTTTATGATAGGTCCTACGCTTCCAACTGCGGAATATGCATCGTTGTTTCCGGTCTGACCAATAACCCAAAGGTCAACCATGTTGTAAAGCTGTTGAAAAAGATTACCCAAAAGAAGCGGTAAAGCAAACTTCAAAAGATTAGAAGTAATACTTCCCTGCGTCATATCAATCTCGCGTCTTGCAAATATAGATCTTCTTGCTGTTTTTTCCATTTTCATTACCTAAATCGACATAAATTTCATTATTATAATATTATATCACTTTTTAAAAATATGTCAAATACAAAACACCCATAAATTCTCTTTGTTTTAAGGATTTTATTCTTGAAAATATACAAATTTTGTGATATAATTAAACTTACACAAAATAAAACAATCACAGTATCGCAAACGGAGGTGAAACCATGCATTTACAGGAATCGGGCGAAATGTATCTTGAAACGATTTTTGTCCTCTCTAAAAAAAATCCTCATGTTCGATCCATTGACGTTTGCGAACACCTCGGTTATTCAAAACCGTCTGTAAGCCGTGCAATGGGACTTTTGAAGAATGGCGGATTTATCACGGTAGACACAAACGGATTTATTACTCTCACAGAATCGGGGCTTGAGATTGCTCATAAAATATACGAACGCCATACACTTATTTCCAAATTTCTCACCAGCATCGGAGTGGATGAAAACACTGCTTCTGAAGATGCCTGCAAAATAGAACACGTTATAAGCGACACTTCTTTTGAAGCTATAAAAAAATATGCCGAAAAGCAACGCGGTTAAGCAAAAATACCGCCGTGCCATGGTTTTAGAAAACGCAATAAACTAAACCCCCACCTATCTTTAGGTGGGGGTTTGTGTTAAAATCAACATCAAATTCCGTGATTTTTTAATTATTTCATTATTTTAAGGGAACCGTTAAAGCTTTTCCTTTTTCGATAATATATTCTTTACCGCGAACAAAGAGCTTGCCGCCGTCTATCGGAGAAATTACTCTCACCTCGTCTTTGCTCACGGAAACTTCGATATCGCCCATCTGCGTGGGAACTTTTCCACTGAACGTGCCAAGACAAACCGCGTCAATGCACGGGCGAACCTCATACGTTTTAAAGTTCACGTCTGTTGCTTTTACGCCGAGAATGTACTTGCCGAGAACGTATATCGGTGAAGTGCCG
>JBGVFW010000310.1:0-1864 GCA_045121315.1 Eubacteriales bacterium | reverse complement strand
CCGAATATCCCATCTGACCGATGACGGAAAGTTCATAATCTATCCTCTCACGGTATTCGCTCTCCGGGTGTTTTTCTGTGAATTTTATGGCTCCCAGAGCCACTTTTTTGTCAAACCCTTCGTTCGCAAGGCGAGCGAGATATTCGTTGGGTTTCTCTCCCGTTTCGGGATTGAAGCGCGGCAGATAGAGCTTGTCGAATTCGAAGTCAAACTCGCACATATCTGCGATTTTTTGCGTGTTTTCGCACGCTTCCGGATAGGCGGAAAAGAGCATTTTCATCTCCGATGTGCTCTTGTAATAGAATTCGTCAGTTTCAAAGCCAAACGGTCTGCCTTCGGAAATTTTGGAGGTTGTTTGTATGCACATAAGCACCGCCTGCGTGTCTGCGTCCGCGCGGCGAAGATAGTGAACGTCGTTCGTTGCGACGAGCGGTATCCCAGTTTCGTTGTGGAGCGAGAGCAGCGCTTCGCAGACCTCTTTCTGCCCGTTCATGCCGTGGTTTTGCAGTTCAAGGTAGAAGTTTCCTCTCCCGAATATTTTATCGAGCAAGAGCGCGTGTTCGCGCGCCTTGTCAAAATCTCCTGCGAGTATTGCGCGGGGAATGTAACCCGCAAGGCAGGCGGAAAGGCACACAAGCCCCTCGCTGTGCGCGCGGGGAAGCTCGAGGTCTATTCGCGGCTTTGTGTAAAAGCCTTCGGTATATCCCTTTGAAACCATGTAGCAGATGTTTTTATATCCCGTTTCGTTTTTACAAAGGAGGACAAGGTGATTGCGCGAAGCGCCGTCGTTGCGGTTTTTATCGAAGCGCGAATCGGGCGCGACGTAAACTTCACAGCCGATAATAGGCTTCACGCCTTCCTTTTTGCACGCTTTGTAAAAATCTACCACGCCAAACATCGCGCCGTGGTCGGTTATTGCGACGGCGGTGTGGCCGTTTTGCGCGGCGATCTTCGGTATCTCCGAAATGCGGCACGCGCCGTCAAGCAAACTGTATTCGGAATGAAGATGAAGATGTACGAAAGACACGTTTTTCCTCCTTTGCGCTTTTATTTTTCTTCCTTATAAAGCTCGTAAAATTTCATTATTTTGGCAAGTATCTTGCTGACTTGGGATTTGGATATCGGTGGCTGCATAAGCTCGCCGAGTTCTTTTTGAGAGATATCGTCGTTTTCTGTGCGAAGGTTTGCAAGCATCTGCATCTGAGGGGTCATTTCCTCGAATTTTCCGCTTGCTTTAAGCTCGTTTATAGCGTTTATTTGCGCGTTTGCCGCGTCGATCGTTTTGCCGAGGTTGGCAACTTCAAAATTTGATTGCCTGTTCGCTTGATTACGAAGCTCACGTTTTATTTGCTCCGACATGATATCCATGGACGCTTTTGTTGCACCGATAAACGTGAGAAAGTCCTCCACAAGCGCACTTTCACGGTAATAGATTATCTGGCTTGATTTGCGCGCGGATATTTTCGGCATACCTATCTTTTCGGATAGGAGCACCGCCGTGTCTACGGCGAGGTCCGCATGCGGCGAGGATATCTCAAGGTGATAGGAATGATCCGGCGAGTTGACAAAGCCGGCCGCCAGGAACGCGCCGCGTATATAAGCTACGGCGCATTTTTTGCATTCGAAAAGGTGCTTATTGACTTTATGCACATTTTTTTCTCCACCGAAAAGGGCGAAGAGCTTGCCCAGGTCAGCTTTGTCCGTTATCTCTGTTTTATAAGTTGTAACGGCCTTTTTTTCTGTTATTTCTGGCGTTGCTGCGATGTTTGCGCAGATGAGCAGAAGGGAGGTGAATATATCCGAAACCTCCGGAGTTTCGGTGATGAATTTGAGTCCGTTTTCGCTGAATGCGGAGCTGTACGAA
>JBGVFW010000309.1:0-2352 GCA_045121315.1 Eubacteriales bacterium | reverse complement strand
CGGTCTTACGCCTTGAAAAATTCACGAAAAAATGATATAATTAAGGTGTAAATGGAATAGAAAAAATGTAGCGAGGGTGGTGCAAACCGTTCCTCAAAACGCAGGAAAGCCGGGCATAACTTTTGCTCGGCTTTCTTTTTTAGTACAAAAAATAAAAAACAAAGGAAGGTATAAAAATGAAGTACAAAGATTGGCTTAAAGAATGGTTAGAACTTTATGAAAAACCAAGCGTTAAACCACGAACATACGCACAGTATTGCGATGTGATCGAACGGCGGCTTATCCCCGCGCTTGGCGACTACGATATGGATGAGCTTGAAACGCGAGTTTTGCAGAGATATATCGTGGAACTGTCGCAAAGCGGAAACACAAGGACGGGCAAAGGTCTTGCCCCGAACTCGGTCAACGCGGTTGTACTCGTTCTCCACGCTTCTTTGACGATGGCGTATGCGCTCGGACTTACAAAGGCGGTACACATAGATAAGATAAAGCGTCCCACAGTGCGAGAAAAGCCCGTGGAGAGCTTTACTATTGAAGATCAGAAACTCATTGAGCAGGCGGTTCTTGCGGACCGCAGGCTCAAGATGTTCGGCATAGTGTTAAGTCTATACACGGGATTACGAATCGGAGAACTTTTGGCTCTTGAATGGAGCGACATCAACCTCGCAGAAGGTGAGCTCTATGTAACAAAGAGCTGCTATGATGGAAAGGACGAGAATGGAAAGTTCTGCCGTATCACGGGAACACCCAAAACTGAAAGTTCACGCAGAGTTATTCCAATTCCAAAGCAGCTTATACCACATCTTAGAGAAATCAAAAAGAAGAGCAACTCAAAATACGTCGTATCTGACGGAGCGAAGGTTATCACGATTCGTTCCTATCAGCGTAGCTTTGAATTGCTCCTTAAAAAACAAAAGATTTCCCACCACGGTTTCCATGCTCTCCGTCACACCTTTGCGACACGCGCCATCGAGTGCGGAATGGACGTCAAATCCCTCTCGGAAATCCTCGGACATAAAAACCCGACGATTACCCTAAAAAGGTATGTTCATTCCTTTATGGCACATAAGCGAGAGTATATGAACCGCTTGGGAAAATTGCTCTAATTTTTTTGTTCGTCTATCGCATTTATCAATCTAATACAAGAAATTATTAACTGTATTATTATATCACATTTGCCCCATAAAGTCAATATTTTACGGCTCATTGATAGGTTTATCAATGGCTTTTTTCTTTTATGGGGCAATAGACGAACATTTATAAGGGTTTCTGTTCACCTATTAGATTGATAGATGAACAAACCGAGAGGTGGAAAGTTCATCTATTTGAGGGCAGCTATGTTTTGTGATGACACCTACCGCGTCGTGCTTTTCGGTCATCGTGACTTTTACGGACACCGAACACTTGATGAACGGCTCTATCCGCTTCTGAAGGACTTGATACGCACGAAGCCTTTTGTGGAAATATATATCGGTCGTAACGGCGAGTTTGACATCTACGCCGCTACGGTCGTTAAACGTGTGCAAAACGCTATGGGCAAGGCGAACAATGAGTTTATCTGTGTGCTCCCGTACCCCGAAAAGGATATGGAATACTACGAGGAATATTACGACAACGTGATGATACCCGAATGTATCGGGCGCACCCACCCGAAGGGGGCTATCACGAAGCGCAACACGATATCTGATGACGAACTGTCCAAAATCTTATTGGTATTAAATATTGAATACGAACAAAAGATTAGGTTTTCAGATGGCACTTCAATTGAAATGAAAACCGATTAAATTTCGGTATATTCGAATATTACACCGTTGAAACATAACATATTTTCAAACACACATATCCAAGGAGGTTTATTATGAAAAAGAACAGCAAAGATGTAGTAACATACACGGAAGATGAAATACGAAGTGATCCTTACGGTTTTACTCTTAAGGAAATAACTGAAGTTTTAGGTGAACAAGAAGCGCAAAAATTATTTAATGAGTTGTATAAGAAAAAGCCAATTTCAAAGTATCAGACAGTTAAGATAAAAGAGATCCAACAGGGCGGTGATACAAGTAAATACGCTTTTGAGCTAACAGATGGTTACTGCATTGAAACGGTTTGCATTAAAAGAAAAACAGGAACAACAGTTTGCGTGAGTACAATGGTTGGCTGTCCTGTTGGTTGTATATTTTGCGAATCTGGTAGCAATGGATTTATTAGAAATTTAACACCCTCAGAAATTGTTCAGCAAGTTGTTCTGCTGAAAGAAAAAGTCAATAGAATCGTTTATATGGGAATGGGAGAACCATTGTTTAACTACAATTCTCTTATAAAATCCATTCATATTTTGCGTGATCGAAACGG
>JBGVFW010000308.1:0-5109 GCA_045121315.1 Eubacteriales bacterium | reverse complement strand
AACGTACATTGATACGCTTTCCACTGCCCTTTTCTATTCCCAAAAGAAAAATTGGATTTGCCTGCTTAAAACAAACAAACCCTTCTTCTTCTATGAATGAATTTATGCAATTTTATTTTCCGAGTGTTCCTGCTTTTCGATTTCCGCGCAGATTTTCTCCTGAACGTAAATGGAAAGCTCTTTCGGCTTCATATCAGCGTATTCCTCATACGGAATGGGGTCAAGGTAAATTACCTTTGTGTGAACCTTGCGGAGCGAGTTCTGCCCGAACGGCTTATATGAATCTATGAGCGCGATGGGAACTATCGTGCATTTTGCTTTTACTGCGCTTGTGAAACAGCCGTATTTGAAATCTTCCATGGAGTTATCCGTCTTTTTGCTGTATCCACCCTCCGGAAAAATGAGATAGTTCTTTTTCTCGTTACGTACTTCCTTAGCGATAGCATCGAGTGTGCGAAGCTGTTGAATTGGGTTCTCTTTTTCGATTCGCTGACCGCCGATAAGGTCGATAAACTGTTTTGCGATGAACATCTGCGAACGTTTTTTATCCATCAAAACAGAGCAAGGCTTATCGTGACCCGCGAAAATACCGAGTGCGTCGTATTTCCCCTGGTGGTTTGAATACATTATGTAACCACTTTCTTCAGGAATGTTTTCCTTGCCGATATATTCGGTTTTAACTCTTGCGGTTTTTGTAACTTTGGCAATGACGTTTTGAGCGAGGGCATAGCGCTCTTCTTCCGAATATTTTTCGGGATGTTTGGCATAATACGCCATTTTCGGAACGAAATACATAATGGAAAAAACTCTGAGTACAACTACATAAACGAAACGAAGCATTTTTACCTCTTAATGATATCTGTAATATTTTATATTTCGAAGTGAAAATTATTGGAATGACATATAATATTACATTATATCATACTTGTTTGAAAAATGTAAATACAAATCTTAATAATTTCAAAAGATTTTCGCAAGATTTTCCGTGAGCATCTGCGCAACGACTTCAAGACGTTTGTGAGTTGCATCCGGTGCGCCACGTTCGATGCGCTCTCCGTTCACATCCTCGGATATCTGATTGAGTGCGAGCAAGGAAAGGTGGGGGAGCGAGGTGATGAATTTAGGGCGAGGCGTTACTTCGCGCAGTTCGTATTTATATTCTACTAGCTTAGCTGCTTCTTTTGCCTGCGTACCGAACGCGATAACGTATTTTGTGTGGTCGAATTCGTGATAGAGCCGGTTAAGGTTTGCGTCGTCGCTGTATTCACCCTTGGAAGGAAGCGAAGTGTTGTCGAGCGCGGGGTAGTGAATCGTATCGGAAGCGTTGGTTATAAGATAATCGTATCTGTTGGCAGATGGGAAAAGCTCGCGGATATTTTCATTTTCGCTTTCCATAAGTATAGAAAGGAGCGTGTTAAGGTTTTTGCCTGTCATGCCTGCGACCACTCTGCCGGACTGTTGTTCTTTTTGGCCGGGGCAGGCGAACATAAATGCCACGGGGGAGATGCCTTTGCCGGGATTGTATTTTATTTTTTCAGCCATAGCTTGTACCTCTTTTTCATAAGATTTTCACTACACGTTATTTTAGCAAAAAAACGGAAAATAAAAAAGTCTTTTTTATGGATTAAATGTGAAATTTTTTAGTAAAAAAAGGCTTCCTTGGCGAGAGGAAGCCTTGAATATTATGATTCTTTTTCTTTTTTATATGCTTTCACAGCTTTTACCGTGTAGAGCGTTACAAGTGTTACGCCCTCGGCGATGTAAGCGAGAACAAAACAACCGTTTATGTCGGTTGCCCATTTGTAGGCATCCTTATATTCTTCCCGTGAGTACGTGATGATGGGCAGATTGTCGGGCGTGTTGCTCGTTTTGACATCGTATACGGTTTGGTTACACGGCTTATAGGAGCAAACGTATTCGCCGTAGTTGTTGTAAAGCTCTCTTTCACCGTATTCAATATCTTCTTCCGCATCGGATTTTGTTTCCATATATTCAACGAAGGATTCTATGCTGTGCCATTCCGTTCCTTTATCCTTGAGGAAAAAGTCAACCGTGAACGCACAAAGGCAGATGATATGCGCTATCACCGTGATCAAAATTACGGGGACAAATATTTTGCCGAGCGAAAGCGCGGGGCGTGCGAAAACGCGGAAGCGCTTTTGGCGCGTTTCTTTTGTGGTTTCATCTATCGAATAAATGCCTTTTTTCTCTGCGGTACGGTCAACGATGATATTCCCAAAGAAGCAAAGCAAGAGTGCGAAGAGCACGCAGAGCATGCCGTAAAATATCCAATATTCCGTGCTGACAAATACGTTATGGATGTCTATGACGAGCTGCAGGTCAAAGATTACAAGCGGCAAGCAGGAAGCCAGCACGCATACGTTGAAGCAGATGATCAAGAAAGCTTTTTTTATAATGTATCTGCGCGTTGAGGCAAGCTCGTCGCTTCCCATTTCGGCATCCTCTATCGAGGCGTAGGCGAGATAGGTGAAGATAATTCCCAAAACAAGCGAGGTTGCAAGGAATATGAGTGCAACGATGAATCCCAGGTCTTTTTTATAGAACGCGCAGTTACATATCATTGCGGCAAAAAGACCGACAAGCGAGATCAAAATACAGATAAGGCTCTTTGTGAAAAATTTTGTGCGGACTTTTTTGAGGAGTGCTTTTATCTGCTTTTCTGTTTTCTCTGCTTGCTTTTCGGGGGAGGCGTCTTTTTCTCCCGCGCGCTCTCCGCGCAGAAGCTCGTCGGAGGTAACTCCGAAAATTTCTGCAATGGCGGGGATGAGACTAAGGTCGGGTGCGGTTTCGTCGCGCTCCCAACGGCTGACTGCTTTATCGGATATACCGAGCTTATCGGCAAGCTCCCTTTGCGTAAGCCCGTTCGCTTTTCGCAGTACGGCAATAAACGAACCAATGGATTTTCTTTCCATAATAATTCTCCTTTACTGGTATTTTTGAGAGTGAGCTCTTTTCTCTGCTTTAATTCTACATTATTGGGAGCGAGAATCACACCCACAAGACCGAAAATTACTCTCAAATACCGAGAATTTTGCCATTTTTGCGCACGCAAGCGTACAGATTTATCTCCCAAGCGGGGATATAAGGTGTTTTTTCGATAAAAAGCTTGTGGTCGGGCAAAAGCGCATGAATGAGCAAGGGAAGCTCGAAAATATCCTCACTCCTGTGGTAAAGGGAAACGCAAAGCTCTGTAAGGTTGCGTGTAATAGCGTTTTTACTGCCTTCGATAGCTTCTTTTTCTGCGCCCTCCACATCGAATTTTACAAGCAAGGTTTTTCCCGAAAAATCCATATATGAATCCGGTGTGGCTGTTGCGATCTCTTTTGTTTTTGCGCCGGAAATGGTCTTGCTGTTCTGCGCGTTCGCTTCCGCGAGCGTGGAATTCCTTCCGCTTCCGTCTGTGAACACGGCGGTGCCGTTTTCGTTCCAAGCGCAGGCATTGACAAGAGTGATGTCCCTGTCCGCGTACTGCGCAGTGTTTTTTTGAAGTTTTACAAAAATTTTGGGCGATGGTTCAAAAGCGATAACTTTTTTTATTTCCGGGTAAACGGAGAGCGCTTCGCTCACTGTGTCGCCCGTGTATGCGCCGAGGTCGCAAAAAACCTCATATCCTCCCGAAAGGAGGCATGGGGAAAAGAGAGTGCCCGAACGGTCTGTTTTTTCGAAATGAGTTATTTTGCCGTCGAGCTTATAGCGGATAAGCTCGTCGAAAACCTCGCGCGAGCGCTCGTCTGCGAGCACTGCGCGTGCGGCAAGAATTTTTTCTTCGTTTTTTCTGAAAAAATCCGCGTCGAAAAGTGTTTCGCCTACGACGGGAACATCGGGCGCGTAGAGCGTGTGGCGCACGGCGATATCGCATATTTTTTCCATAACGTCGGGAAGCGAGGAACCGAACGAAACGAGAATATTGAAATCTTCATATTTTTCTTCGACTTCGGAAAGGCGAAGCACCTTTTTGCCGTGGAAGAACTGCCCGCGCACAAAATCGTCGGAGGCGAAAACGTCCGCAAATTCCATGCCCTTGCTTTCCAAGACCGATATTATTTTGTCCGCTCCGTTTCCCATGCCGTAGAGCACGATGGGTTTGCCTTCTTCATGAAGCGTTTGCCAAAGTTCGTGTGTGCCGTAAATTTCTTCTGCCATTTCTTTTTCTCCGTCGATGTGTTTGTAATTATTATAATTGGAATTTGAGTAAAAGTAAATAGATTTTACTCCGCTTTGAAATTAAGTGCGTATTCGCTGCCGAGGTTGAAGATAAACGTAGGTTTTTGGGTGCCACCGGCAGATCCTTCTGCGGAGCCGAGCGTGATCTCATAAATATACTCCTGAGGGGTTTTCTTATGCCTGTGTAAGCGGTGTTTCCCGCCTTGTTCGTGAGCGTAAGCACGCCGTTTTTTGCCGTAAGCGTTAGTTCAAGCTCGCTTGAATCAGTGATGATCTGCCCATTTTTTTGAACGCGTTGCGCACTTTCCATATGACAAATGTAAGATTCTATCTGTGGCATGGTACCGCCGCAAAAAATATACCGAAAACGAAAATGCGGCGGATATGCCCGCATGAGCCAGAAAATGAGTTTTTTTGTATGTTTTATTGCCACGCTGTTTATTCCGAGCTGTTCCTCTGTGATAGCGGCGTACTCTGCGGGGGAGCCCAAGCGCGCGATGACCGTTGCTTCTGTTTCTTTTGGCGTTTGCGCGGGAGCGAGAGTGAGCGCTTTACTTCTTTAATTTTCGATAAAATCATCTACGCACGCGGCGTAACTTTTCCAAAATTCAATTAACTCCGCAAGCGTTTTGCGCCCGCTTTCCGTGAGTGAATAATATTTTTTTGAACCACCGTTTGCTTCTGATTTTGCTATGCGGCACGCGATAAGCCCCGACTCCTCCAGACGGTAGAGTATGGGGTAGACCGTGCCTTCTTTGGCATGGCCAATTATTTCGGCTCGTTTATTAAGCTCCGTGATTATCTCATATCCGTACATTTCTTTTTTTGCCATGAGGCAGAGAAGTATCATTTCCAGCGAACCCTTTTTAAACTGTTGAATATATTTTACATCCATAGCTGCTCCTTTTTGCAATACTAATTAGT
>JBGVFW010000307.1:0-4727 GCA_045121315.1 Eubacteriales bacterium | reverse complement strand
ATCTCCTATCGGTCAAGCATTACCACCTTACCGTTCGGCAGGTTGGTGTGCGGTCAACGAGCTTGTCTCTCGCGCACTCTTTATAGGTTGGTTTCAGTATAACGTAATCAGTGTCACTTGTCAACACCGAAAAATTGTTATAGAATATTTTCAGAAAACTCTTGACTCTGACGCTGCGTCATAGAGTATCATAGAACCCGAGGTGAGGAAAATGAAAATGCAGATCAAGGAATTCGCGGAGCTGACAGGCGTGAGCGTGCGCACGCTTCATTACTATGACGAGATAGGTTTGCTCAAGCCGTCAGAGGTAGATGTGCAGACAGGCTACCGCTTTTATGACGAAAAATCTTTTGAGCGAATGCAGGAGATTTTGTTTTACCGTGAACTGGACTTTTCACTGAAAACGATCGCGGAGATTTTATCTTCACCCGACTACGACAAACAGCAGGCGCTCTCATGTCAGCGGAAGCTGCTGCTTGCGAAAAAAGAACGGCTGGAGCAGTTGATCATGGCAATCGACAGCGTGGAGAAAGGAGAGGGTTTTATGAAAACGAAAAACGAATACGAAGTTCTGAAAAGTCAATACGCAGAGGAAGCCAAACAGCGTTGGGGCAATACCGCCGCCTACAAAGAATTCGAGCAGCGCCATACCGATCACAGCCAAGCTGCCGCCTTGCTCGATGCGGTGTTTGAAGAGTTTGCCGAGTTGAACCGCGCCGGCGTTTCACCTGAAAGCGAGCCCGCAAAAATCACGGTAGAAAAATTGCAGCAGTGTATCACCGACAACTTCTACACCTGCACCGACGACATTCTCAAAGGCTTGGGACAGATGTATGTCGCCGACGACCGCTTTCGGAAAAATATCGACCGGCACGGCGAAGGCACAGCGGAGTATGCTTCGGCGTGTATCAAGTCCTACTGTTAATAAATCCTACAGCGTGTAAGCAGAATTCAATTCTGTTTGCACGCTTTTTATAATCTTATCCAACAACCAATTTATTCGTTTTCTTGAGATACTTGGCAGGGATTGGGTTGTCAAGTTTCCATGTGATATTCATCGGGCGTGAACCGGTATGACTGACGTAGTTTGCTGTGCCAAGATACGTGTATGCTTCAGTTGTACCAAACTTTCTGTCAGCTTTAAATTCTCTGACAAACAGCAGTATTCTACTGCCGCGTTCCTTGTGATGAATATATCGCTGACCGGTTGCAGAGCTTTCCGAAGTAGTGCTCTGGCTTTGCCAGTGGAACAGTTCGCTGTTGATTGAATAATCATTGTACATTGTGGTTGGCGAGTAATCTTTGTCGGATTTATTTAGGGTTATAAAGAATATATCAAGCTGTTTTTCGGGTAACCATTTCACACCTTCACGCAAGGATGATGGTTTCATAAAGTCGAGCGCCACCAAAATTTGGTCACGGGTATAGGTGCAGTGCAAGTCCAGAGGACAATCAAAACCAACTTCAACAGGCTTATCAATAAAGTCTATTATATCGAGCTTATAACGGAGCAGTTCTGTCAGCTCATGCAGCATAACGGTACTGTCTGAAAGCATTTTCAGATTATTTGATACGTCCGGAGCGTTCCAATCCTCAACGGTTTTTAGAAATACGCTGACATAGAACATTTGCATCATACGCTGTTCTATATCAGAAAGCTTTGAAACATCCAGAGAAGATAATTTCGGTAAAACATTCAGCAAAAATAGAATCCAACGGCGCGAATCAATGTTAACTAAACGGACAAATGCTTTTTTCAAGGTTTCTTCCGCAGGCTCAATATAATTATCAATCACATCTGCGCGGGCACATAGACGTGAAAAGGAGTCGAATTTATATATGCTCCGTGAATCCAGATGGTGATAATGCAAGAAGTTTGTAAGCGTCAGTGCAAGACCGGTATCTTCCTCAAAAGCGGCAATTTTTGCTATTAACCCAGCAGTGTTGCCATAAGAAGAGCGGATGTTTTCAAGTATGTATTTAGCTGCTTTCTTTTCAAGCTGGACATAACAGCCCTTTGGCAGGGAAATGAAACCGTCCTTGATTTCCCGGGTAACGCCACGGGTTGTGTTTGAGAGAAGGGCGGCAAACTTATCTTCAAAATTATACTTTTTATTTGCCTGTCCGATAAAGTCAAGAACAGTCAGGCATTCCTTGTTTTCTGCAAGGCGAAGTCCGCGGCCGAGCTGTTGTAAAAATACAGTCAGCGATTCGGTGGGACGCAAGAATAGAATGGTGTTTACTTCCGGAATATCTACACCTTCGTTATAAATATCAACAACAAAAATGAAGCGGATTTCCCCTGAAACAAGCATCTGTTTAGCGTTCTTTCTCTCGTCGTCAGCGGATTGTCCTGTCAGATAAATAGATGAGATGCCTTGCTGATTAAAGTATCGGCTCATAAATTTGGCGTGTTCAACCGAAACACAGAAGCCGAGTCCTTTCACTTCATCAATATCTGTTACATACTTCAACAGCGAGCGCACTACTAAATCGGCGCGCAACATCGCTGCTGTACCGCTGATCGTATAGATCTTAGATAATTCCGATTTATCATAGCCGCCGGCTGCCCATTTAAGTCTGTCGAGATCAATGCTGTCGGTTACGCCGAAGTACTGAAAAGGCGAGAGTAGTTTTCTGTCAATAGCTTCGGGTAAACGGATTTCCGCGGCGATACGGTTATTAAAATACGGCATTATTGTTTTGCCATCCATACGTTCCGGGGTTGCCGTCAGTCCAAGCAAAATTTTTGGCTGATAGTAGGAAAGCAGTTTTTGATAGGAGGGTGCAGCGGCATGATGGAATTCATCTACGATAATGTAGTCATAAAAGCCCGCTGTTGTCTTTTCTGTAAAACTTTGTGAGTTGAAGGTCTGAATTGAAATAAACAGATTATCAATGCTTTCCGGCTTGTAATTGCCGACAAACATTTCGCCAAAATTGGCGTCCTTGAGTACTGCGCGGAAAGTGTAGAGACTTTGTTTAAGAATTTCCTCACGATGTGCAACAAAAAGCAAACGGCAAGGCGCTTTTGGGTTTTGCTTTCTGAATCTCTTATAATCAAGCGCTGAAACTACAGTTTTGCCTGTGCCTGTTGCGGCAACAACGAGGTTGTGGTAATAACCTCTGACAGCACGTTCGGCTTCTAATTTATCGAGTATTTCCTGCTGATAGGAATAAGGGAGAATATCAAGCGTGTAAATTTCGCCGTTGTTGGAATCAAAGAATTTTTCAGATTTCAGCGCTCTTGCCAAGCGTTCCTTTTGACCTTCGTCGTAATATTCAAATTCATTTGAGTTCCAGTAGCTTTCAAAGGTGGCGGCAATTTTATCGATTGTTTCCGGCAGGTCTTTGTTTGCAACTTTAACATTCCATTCCAATCCGCTCGATAAGGCGGCGTTAGACATGTTTGAGGAACCTACATAAGCAGTCGTAAATCCGGTGTCACGGTAAAAAACATAGGTTTTTGCGTGTAATCTTGTACGCTTGGTGTCGTAGCTCACCTTGATTTGTGTGTTTGGCAGCTGGCGCAGTTCTTCAATCGCCTTGACATCAGTTGCACCCATGTAAGAGGTGGTGATAATACGCAATGTTCCGCCGTTATTGGTGAATGTATTTAGCTCATCAATAATTAATCGCAAACCGCTCCATTTGATAAAGGAAACAAGCATATCAATGCGGTTACAGGAGACGATTTCCTTTTTAAGCTCTGTGTACATCTGCGGTTCATGGATAGCGCCGGTGAATAAACTGCTCTGCGCGATGGATGTTTCCGGTCGAATGATTTTAGCTTTTTCATCAAAAGCAATGATGTTGTTTTTCTTTTCAAAAACAGCGAGAAGCTGTTCAGCGCGTTCTGCAACCGAGAGCGTATCGAAGTCGGATTCCCTTGTTTCCTGGATAATGGTGTTTATGATTTTGTTTGCAAGATTTACCTGATTTGCTATGTTGCCGCCGTTGTCTTTGATGTTTTCTAAACCGCGCAGCACGACCTCGGAGATATACTCCGACAAGGTTTTAGCTGCTTCTGCAGAATCAATTCCCGATGTCTGCGTAAGCTTATCTGTCGCAGACAGTTCATCGTCTATTTCTTTGTTGATTATCTGTTCATAAAGTCCATCGTGAAGCATAACATCCTCGCAAACAATAACTGTTATTTGATCCGGCTTTTCTGTGACTATCAAAAATATTATATCATTCAAATTGTTTGAAGTAAAGATGAGAATTTGATGTAATAAAGTCAGCTATATTAATTTTTCGGGTGATTGGGGTGATTGCGGTGTTTTTTAAGTATTTATCAGCTTTTTTGAGTCGGCGTCCGGGCAATCAAGGGGTGATAAATCACCCGGTTATCACCCCGGCAGAGAAAAGAGAAAAGCCAATGTTTATGCGGATATTCAATATCTGTTACCCCGATCACCCCATCTAATCACATAGGTGAAAAACATAAATAAAAGAACTTGTTCCGTAACGGGTTATGTGATAAAATAACAGTAAAGAAAAGCGATGAATTGATTTGAGTAAATACAAGGGAGAAAAAATGAGCAATACAAACATTCAACCGATTCAAGCCGCGCATTTAGAGCGGTATGCGGAGATATACGCAAAAGCGTTCTCGGGAGAACCGTGGAACGATCCGTGGCGTGTGGAGGACGCGGCGATACATATCGGTGAGATCATGGAGAGCCGTCATTCCTACGGCTTGGAGTATGTCGTCAATGGAGAAG
>JBGVFW010000306.1:0-4689 GCA_045121315.1 Eubacteriales bacterium | reverse complement strand
CTATGCCAAGAGTACCGATGGAGTACATAATCGTGCCGCCGAGGAAAAGGAAGCCACCAAATAAAGTTTTCTTCATCGTACAGCTCCTTTTAAACTATCGTACACTGAATGGGCACGCGTTTTTCGTATTTGTATATATGCTTAAATCCAAGCTCTTTGAGAAGCGCAAGAGTTTCGGGGAAAGCGTTTGCTGCTTTTTCAACCGTGTGCTCGTCGCTTGCAAAAGTGATGAGGTAGCCGCCCATATCGCGGTACATTTCGATAAATTTGCGCTCAGGAAGGAGCGCGTCGTAAGAGCCGCCCACGCCCGAAGTGTTGACCTCCAAAGCGATGCCGTGGTCAACGATGAATTTGATTATCTTTTTTATCTTATCCATATAAAGGTCGATATCAACGTCCTTGTGATATTTTCCGTTGATATAGCGAAGCGGTACAGTAAGGTGCGTCATAATATCGCAGGGCATAGTTGTGATGGTTTCCCAAAGCTCGTCAAAATAAACGTCCATAAAATCAAGAACCGTTTCTTTATCCCAATCTGTAAAATCTATAAGAGAGAATGGGTGCGAATCCTTGGGGTATCTTACTGTATGGACTGAGCCGAGAACAACGTCGAAATCACACATAGTTATAAGATTGTGCACGATTTCCATATGCCATATAGCTTCGCCCGGTTCAACGCCTGTAAACACATCGAGCTTGCCTGCGTATTTCGCTTTCATGGCAAGTGCATCTTTATTGGACTGTACGATATTGGCGTACATATCCATTGTGCCGTAAAGGCAGATGTCGCAATGGTCCGTGAATGCGCAGCCGTTTACGCCGCGTTCTATGTTCATTTTGCAAAGCTCGTCAGGGTCGGAAACCGCGTCGTGAGAATTTTTTGTGTGGGAGTGCATATCGGGAATATAGCCGACATTTTTGTCATGCTTGAATTTACCTGTGGTTTCAACGATATCTGCGCCGAGCTCGTTTACTGCGTAGTCGTAATCATCGTAGCTGTTTGTGTCGGAGGAATAGCTTATACCGAGCATTGCATATTTCTTTATCTGTTCGCAGAGCGCTTTGGGAGAGTGATTGGGTACCCAAACGGCGAGCTTGTGTTCTCCCGCAAAACGCTTGATAAAGGGGAGAAGGTCTTTATCTATAAAGCCTTTATAGTGTACCTCAGATTCGGGGAGCAGGGGAGAAAAATCCTTTATCGCGGCTATTGAGTTAAACGTAAAAGCGAGTTTCGCGCCCGAGTTTTTTGCGATTTCAAGCAAGGTTTTTTGTGCTTCGGGTGCGAGAGCCTGAAACTTTTCGGAGATGTTTACCGTGATGCCTTTTTCCGCGGCAAAAGCGAGAATTTTCGAGAAAAGTGGGAGGTTTTCCGCTTTGAATTTGGGAAGAAAGTATACGCCGAAATCGTATATACGCGCTTCTTCATATGTGATGTCTGAAATGTTTATGCTTGCGGAAATTTCTTTTCCGCTACCTGCGCGGGCGGTGCGGTTTATCGTTTCATCGTGCAGAGCTACTATTTTACCGTCTTTTGTTGCGGCGGGGTCGAGAGAGATAATGTCATAGCTTTGAGCGGCGGCGTAGCGGAATGCGCTCATGGTGTTTTCGGGAGCTTCTGCGCTGACGCCTCTGTATGCTTGAAGTCTTGCCATATTTATGTTCTCCTTTATAGGCAAATTTTCATATCCATTAAAATTATTATATATCAAACTTCACGCATAATCAAGTGAGTGCAAAGAAAAAACACCCGCAAAAGGGCGTTTTTAATCGCTTTATCTGCAATGTTTTTATCTGAGGTCGAGATACATTGCTATTGTGCTTGTCTTTCATCGGTTTTGTGTTCATTTGTTCTCAACTCCCTTTCACTAATATAGTGTGGGGAAATGCGGTTTGGTTGCAAAAAAATTTGAGAAAATTAAGAAAAAAGACGGTTTCTTGCGAAACCGTCTTTTTCTGGAGCTGCTAACCGGATTCGGACCGGTGACCTCGTCCTTACCAAGGACGTGCTCTACCTGCTGAGCCATAGCAGCGTACTTTAATAGTATATCATTTTTTTTGATTTTGTCAAGATGTTTTGAAAATAAATTTATTGTTTTGAATTTTCTTAGGAATTTCTTAGCATCACGTTTTAATGTTGACAAAAGTGATATAAAATTGTAAAATATATAGTATAGCATTATCACTATTTAACATTAAGAAAGGAACGAACATGGATTTTAAAAGTATACGCTTGTTTTTGTTTGACATGGACGGTACGATTTACCTTGGCAACAACCTCTTTCCGTTTGTGCCGGAGCTTTTGCGCACGATAAGAGAGCAGGGGAAGCATTACATTTTCATGACGAACAACTCATCCAAAAACATCAACGGTTACGTTGAAAAGCTCAAAAAGCTCGGCATCGACGCAACACGCGAGGATTTCGTCAACTCCACGACCGTTACAATCAACTACATTAAGACCCATCTTGCGGGAAAAAAGCTCTACGTTTCCGGCACGAAAGCGCTCAAAGATGCTTTTATCGCCGAGGGGATAGACGTTCACGAGGATTACAGCGAGGACATCGAAGGTGTTGTAATGGGTTTTGACACGGAGCTCACTTTCAAGAAGCTTGACGACATTTCCCACCTTCTCACGCTGAAGGATATCCCGTATATCGCTACAAACCCTGATTATGTTTGCCCTACGGAATATGGATATGTTCCGGACTGTGGCTCTGTTGCGGATGCGCTCTTTAACGCGACGGGCAAGCGCCCACTCTTTATCGGTAAACCCGAACCCGCTATGCCGCTCTACGCTATCGAGAAGATGAGCGAAAAAGACCCGCTCGTAACGCGCGAAAATACGCTCGTTATCGGCGACAGACTTTATACGGACATTGCCTGCGGTATCAATGCGGGAATAAAATCCATGCTCGTGCTTTCGGGCGAAACAACGCAGAAAATGGCGGACGAAAGCGAGTTTAAACCCACCGTTACTGTTAAAGATTGCTCTGTACTTTTGGACGCAATCAAACAAAAAACAATATAAAAGGAGATTTACAATGGCAAAAGAAAAAATCAAAAAATCAAACGGTATTCCGTTCTGCGAAGAAAACGCTGTCGGAAACTATGCGGAATTTTCCGTAACAAGAAAAACGGACAAAGAAATAATATTGAAGAGGGTGCTTTTCTCTCTGCTTTATGTTGCTATACTTGTTTTGTTTATTTTTATATGCTTCGTGTGGACTAAAATGGCACCTGTTTTTGTTGCTGCCATCTTTGCTGAATGGATTGCTATTCTTGCAACATGGCACCTTACGAAGATAGAATATACATATATCGTTGAAAAAGGCAATTTCCATGTTTATCAACTCCGCGGCAGACTTAAAGCAAAAGAGGTTTTGAACGCAAGACTTGAAGATAACCTTGGCGTTTATCCTGCGAATGACGAAGATTATAAATCCAAACTCGACGAATGTGAAGCAACTCTCGATTTCTGCGAAGCTAAGACGGCAGATGACATCTACTTTGCAATTTTCAATTTGAACGGTAAAAAGACAGCTGTTTATTTCAGCGCGGCAAACAAGCTCCTCACAACGATGAAATATTTCGGCGGAGATAATGTGGTTGTTACATATGTCAGACATTGACGAGGTATAAAAATTGAAGATAAAACCATTATTTTATAAATATAGGCACATTTTGCTGCTTTTGTATGTTCCCATATACATTATAGCTTTTTATTTCATTGAAGAGGAGATAGTTTCGTGGAACGATAGCTATTGGATATCTTATACTCCTCTCGATGATGAAATTCCGTTTTGCGAATGGTTCGTTATACCATACGTTTTGTGGTATCCGTTTATGTTTATAACGGGTTTTTATCTGTTTTTCGCTGACGCCGACGCTTTCCGCAGATATTTGTGGTTTATTATAATCGGTTTTTCTTCTTCACTTTTATTTTACGTCATATTTCCGAACGGGCAGAACCTTCGCCCTGCATATTTTGAAAACGACAATATTTTAACGCGGATAATGGCAAGTATTTATCGGAGCGATACGAACACCAATGTTTTGCCAAGTATGCATTGCATCGGTTCGGTCGCAACGTTTTTTGCTTTTCTCGATTGCGAAAAACTGCGAAAACGCAAATGGCTTGTCGCTTCGGCAGGTGTGCTTACGGTGCTTATCTGTATGTCCACCTGTTTCTGCAAGCAACATTCCGTGCTGGACGTTTTTTGGGCGATGGTCTGGTGTGTTGTACTTTATTTTATAGTTTATGTGCAGATGAAGCGAATTATGCGGAAAAAGAAGCACGACGTTCCCGCGGAAAAACCGTTTAAGACTCCTATTTTGAAATGAAAAAAACACTTGATAAAAAAATAATTTTGAGAAGCGTCATGATTTGTCTTGCGGCGGTAATGATGATCGTTATTTTCGCTTTTTCGGCGCAGACAGCATCAATATCAAATCAGGTAAGCGACTTCTTTACTAATAAAGTTTTCGCCTCTCTGGGTTTGAGCGAGCGATTTATCCGAAAAGCGGCACATTTTACGGAATTTGCCGTGCTCGGTGTGTTTGTAATGACGTTTCTTTCCACGTTTTCGCTCAGACATTTTTACTCTGCGGCGATATCGGTTTTGCTTTGCGCGCTTTACGCGGCGGGAGATGAATTTCATCAGCTTTTCGTAAGCGGCAGGAGCGGGCAGC
>JBGVFW010000305.1:0-61838 GCA_045121315.1 Eubacteriales bacterium | reverse complement strand
CAAAAAGCTCGCGTGCGCGGGCGGTGCTTTTGTGCTTCACGATTATCTGCTTGCGGAATTTGCCGCCTATTTTATATATCGGTGCGTCGAACGGACCGAATACTACAAGCGGTATATCCGAAAATTCGCCTTTTTGCAGCTTTCTCAGCTCTGCGGCAATCTCCGCGGCGAAATCCGAAAGTGCGGTTTCTTCCGCAGAGGAGAAAGAGAACAGCGCGATATCGCAGAACGGCGGGAAAAGGAAATTTTTTCGAATGACTATTTCGCTTTCATAAAATTTTTCATAGTTTTGCGCGGCGGAAAGCGTGAGCGTTTCGTTGTCTGGATTATATGTCTGCACGAGCGCGCGACCGGGAAAATCCCCTCTGCCCGCTCTGCCCACGACCTGCGTGATAACGGAAAAAGTTCTCTCGCCCGAACGGAAATCATTCATAAAGAGCGAATTGTCCGCGTTTACCACGCCGACGAGCGTGACACGTGGGAAATTATGCCCCTTTGTT
This sequence comes from Eubacteriales bacterium, assembly GCA_045121315.1. Lineage (GTDB taxonomy): Bacteria > Bacillota > Clostridia > Oscillospirales > CAG-272 > UMGS731. The sequence goes on along the minus strand of JBGVFW010000305.1, from coordinate 61,338 downwards.
ACCATCTGCGTGCCGATGAGTATATCGGCTTTCCCCTCGCGGAAATCGGAAAGTATCTTGTCCTGCGAAAATTTCGTGCGCGTAGAGTCTGCGTCCAATCGCAGAACACGCGCTTCTGGAAAGCGCATGGCGAGCTCTTCTTCTATTTTCTGAGTGCCGTAGCCGCCGCCCGTGATATGCTCGCTTCCGCATGAGGGGCAGAGCATGGGTGTGGGTTCGCGGTGACCGCAATAGTGGCATTGCAGATAGCTTTTGCCGCTTTTTTTATATAAATGGTACGTCAGCGTTACGGAGCAGTTCGGGCAAAGCACGGCTTTGCCGCAGGAACGGCAGGAAAAATAGCTGTTGTATCCGCGCCTGTTGAGAAAAAGAATGGACTGGAACCCGTGTTCAAGGTTCGCTTCTATCTCGCAGGCGAGCTCGTTTCCGATGTTCTCCTCGCCCGTGATGCTCATGTTTTCCCTCATGTCGGAGATGAAAACGTCGGGCATTCGCGCTTTTCCGTAGCGCGAGGAAAGCGTCACGAGCGTATATATGCCGCTTTTCGCGCGGTAATACGTTTCCACGCTTGGAGTGGCGCTGGCAAGCAGCATGAGCGCGCCGTTTTCGGCACAGAGGAAACGTGCAACGTCACGAGCGTGATATTTTGGAGACATATCGGATTTATATGTGTGCTCCTGTTCCTCGTCTATCACGACGACACCGAGGTTTTCCACGGGAGCAAAGAGCGCGGAGCGTGTGCCGAGCACAACGTCCACCTCACCGCGCTGTACACGCTTGAAAGTGTCCGCTTTTTCCCCCTCAGAGAGCGCGGAATGGATAACGGCAAGGCGGTTTTTGAATTTGCCCGCGAAAACTGAAACGGATTGCCAGGTAAGAGCAATTTCGGGCACAAGCACGATGGCGCTTCTGCCGCGATTTACCACTTCTTCGCAGACGGATATGATAACACTCGTTTTCCCGGAACCAGTAACGCCGTGAAGAAGAGCTGCGTGCGGTTTCCCATCGCAAAGTGTGAGCAGCTTTTCTTTTGCCGCCGCCTGCTCTTCCGAAAGCTCTATCTTTATGTCGGGCGCCTCCATGTTTTTATATGGATTGCGTATAACTTCTTGCTTTTCAAGGCGGATAAGCCCCTTTTTCTCAAGAGAGGATATTTGCGAGGGTTTAAATCCTTCCGCCAATAGCGTTTTTTTCTCTATAATGCCGCATTCCTTGACAACGGCGTAAAGCTCAGCGTGCGCGGCGGGTGTTCGTGGCCTTTCCAAAACTGACGCGTCTGCGCCTTCGGCGGGCATGACAAACGTGACGCTTGCACCCTCGGAAACGCTTGCGCGCGTTGTTTTGACAAGCGCGCCCTCGCGGCAAAGGCGAGAAAGAGTGGATTGCGAAATGCCTGTGTCTGCAAGCAGCTTATCGCGCGGTATAGCGCCGTGCTCAGAAACGTAGGCAAGAACAGCGGCGTGGCGTTTTGTATAAGATGTTTCTTTGTGATTTTCGCATACGGCGAAATATTCGCTCGTCTGCGGGATAAGATCGGCGGGGATAAGCCGTTTTACGGCGTCCCCGAAAGAACAGAATGTGCGCCCGCAGAGGAAATCGGCAAGGCGCAGCATTTTTTGGGTAAGACGGATATCTTCCCCGTACACCCTGAAAACGGGCTTGAGGTTTTGGCAATCGTCCGTTCTGCCGAGCCTTACGGCGACGGCAGAAAATTTTTTATTGCCCGCGCCGAACGGCACGAGCAGAAAATCTCCCACGGAAACAAAAGGGGACCCTTCGGGAATATAATATGTGTACTCTATGTCAAGGTGATACGGCACGTCAAGAACTCGCACGCCCACCGTTTTTACATAGGCTTCCATTATCAGTTGTTTTCTTCGCCGGCGGTTTCTTCTGCGGGAACTTCCGTTTCTTCCGCGTTTTCGTCTTCTTCCGTTGCAACGGGAACTATAACCTCGTATTCGCCTGCGGCGAGAGCCTGAACTGCGTTTTCAACCGCTTTTTTATCGCGGATATCGCCTTTGATAAGAGAAGCAAGGCTCTTGTCCGTTTCGCCCGTGCGGATCATGTTTTCAGCTTTTTCACGCTGTTCGCAGTATTCGTCGGTAATAGCGCGCGCAACCTTGGATGTTGCGATAACGAGTTCGTAACGGTTGATCTCACCACCGTGTGTAAGCTGGTCGATAGACGGTTTTATCATCATGATTGAAGTACCTCCAAAAAGTAGATTAGTATATGTAAATTAAAGTTGTTTTGCGTTGTAAAATTTGCGCTTAAATTAGTTAAAACCTCTTCCGTCAAACTGCGTTTGCCACCTTCCACGGATGGGAAGGTGGCAGCCCAAGGCTGCCGTAAGAGGTGAGCGTGTGCAAGCGTTTTTTGTTTTTTAAATAAATTTTCCTTTAAGGCAAAGGTTGCGGTGCGCGCGCATCTTTTCCGTTTCGGAAATTTTATATATAGCGGCGGCGGCATCCTCGCTCTTGCCGTCCTCGTTGATAACGACGTAATCGTATTTATCGAGGAGCGTCACCTCACGGCGCGCTTCGTTCATGCGTTTTGCAACGACCTCCGCGCTTTCCGTGCCTCTGCCGACAAGGCGCGCTTCGAGCGTTTCTATATCGGGCGCGAGAATGAGAATGAGCACGGCTTCCTGCATTTTTTCACGTATCTGCAAAGCGCCTTTTGTTTCTATTTCCAAAATGACGTTTTTGCCAGCGTCAAGCGCGTTTTCCACGGCGCTTTTCGGCGTGCCGTAGTAGTTGCCGACATATTCCGCGTACTCGAGCATATCGCCGGCGGCGATCTTTGCTTCAAATTCTTCGCGGGAAACGAAATAATAGTTCACACCGTGTTCTTCGCCCGGACGCGGCGCGCGCGTCGTGGCGGAAACGGAATAGAAAAACTCTCCCGTTTCAAGAAGGTGTTTTATAACGGTACCCTTGCCCGTTCCGGCAGGACCCGAAATTACGAAAAGTAAACCTTTTTCCATATGTTTTATTCCTCCGAAGATTCCGCTTCGTCCTCTGCGTCATCGTTTTGACCGTTGAGACGAACGGCGATGGTTTCCGGCTGTATTGCGGAAAGGATAACGTGTTCGGAATCCGTAACTATAACGGAGCGTGTGCGTCTGCCGCACGAAACGTCGATAACTCTGCCGGAATCCTTTGCGTCTTGAATGAGTCTTTTAATGGGCGCGGAGTCGGGACTTACGAGCGTTACGACTCTGTGAGAGGCGACCATGTTTCCAAAGCCGATATTTATAAATTTCATAAAAATACCTTCCGCAAATCTTATTCTATGTTTTGTATCTGTTCGCGTATCTTTTCAAGCTCGGATTTCATTTCGACAACGATGCGGGCGATCTCCATATCGCACGCCTTGGAGCCGATGGTGTTTGTTTCGCGGTTTATCTCCTGAAGCAGAAAATCGAGCTTTCTGCCAACGGGTTCGTCCGCTTCAAGAATGTTGTCGAACGCTTCGAAATGGGAAGCGAGGCGGACGGTTTCTTCGTCTACGGCGATCTTGTCCGCAAAAACGGCACATTCCGTGATGAGCTTGCTTTCGTCAAGCACAGCGGCATCGCCCACAAGCTCTGCTATGCGTTCTTTCATCTTTATGTATTGGTTTTCTTTGTCCGCGCGGGAAAGCGGAGGTATCTTTTCTGCAAGCTCTTTTACTTTCGCCTTCTTTTCGGCAATGTCGCGGCGCATATTCTCGCCTTCGCGGTTGCGAGCGGCGATGAAAGCGTCGAGCGCTTCGTCAAGTGTGGGGAGCAGCGCCTGCCATTCGGCTTCCGCGTCCTCTTCCGCGCGCTTAACTGCGAAAATGTCGCGGTTCTGCGCCACGCGCATCGTTGTGATGTCGCAAGGCAGGTCAAACTCCTCGGAAAGCTTGCGAAGCGCTTCTATATAGCTTTTTGCGTAAGTTCTGTCTATTTCGACTTCAAGGCCCGCCGTGTCAGTTACGTCGATAGTGATGAACACGTCCACTTTGCCGCGGGAAATGCCGCGTTCACAGAGACGCTTTTTTACTTTTTCTTCAAGAAAAGCGAAAATACGGGGGAGCTTTACTTGGCAATCGAAAAAGCGGTTGTTTACGGATTTTATTTCAACAATAATATCGCGCCCCGGCGCTTTTCCGGTTGCGCGGCCGAACGCTGTCATGCTTCTTATCATAATTTTGCCTTTCGGTTAACGTCTTTGCCCTGCGGCAAAGACTATTTAAAAACTGTTTGATTTAACGCCCTTTTTCAAAAGGGTATAGTTTAATAAATATATTATATATTATTTCTCTCGCCCTTGTCAACTTTATTCGGGCAAAAATAGAAAAAAACTCGTTCGACAAATGGGGGAAATGCGTTTTTTCATCTTGCGGGAAAATATCATTTCGTGCAAAATTCTTCTTTTAAGATCGCATATATTTTTATCGTTCTGTATTCTCCTTTGACCAAAAGCGAACGCCAAAGTGTGGCTTCGTGCCTCATGCCGCATTTCCGCGCGACGGCAACGCTCGCGTCGTTTCCGTCCATGATGCGCACGTATATCCTGTGAAGCCCGAGTACATCGAACCCGAAATGCATTACTCGCCGAAGTACCTCTGTGGCAATACCTTGCCGCCAATAGTCGGGGTTCAGGACGTAACCTATTTCTGCGGTGTTGTTTTCCTCGTCAAAGGTGGTAAAGCCGCAGGTGCCTATCATCTTGCCGCTGTCCGCAAGAGTCACTGCCCAATCGAAAAAGTTGCCGGAGGAATACTGCGATTGTATAAATTTAAGATAACTGAGCGTAAATTTTCGACTCACGTGAGGCTCCCAAAGCAGAAACCGTGTGACAGCGGGGTTTTGGGCGTATTCGAACATATCTTCTGCGTCTGTCGGCAGCATCTTGCGCAGAACGAGGCGGTCTGTGGTTATCGTCGGAATTTTTTTAAATAAAGAAAGTTTTGATTTATTCATAAAAATAGCCTTTTCTTTTTTGAAAAAAAGTATATAATAGTATCATAAAGCGAAAAATAAACGCGTATTTCGGATGAAAACTTGCTTTTCAATGGAATTTCTGACTATATTATACTTCAAATTAAGGCGGTATTCAAGAAAAATAAAGAGATGTTTACACGAAATAAACCTCGTGTTCATGCATTTGTAACAAAATGGCGGTATGATATGAACAGTGTTGAAAACTGAACAAAGGAGAGATTTTTATGTGGTCTTTTGACGAAGAAAACAACAACGGCACGACCCCCGAGGGTAACGGCGGGGAAAACAACCGCGGCGATAATAACGGCTACGGTAATAACGGCGGCAACAATTACGACGGCTACGGTTACAATAACAATAATAACGGATATAACGATTATAACAGCTACAACGGCGGCGGTTATAACAGCGGCAACGGACCCAAGAAAAATCCTTCGCCTAAAAAGGGGCTTATTCCCGCAGTTCTTCTCTGTGTGGTGGTTTTCGCGGCGACGCTTATGATAGGCTATACTATGGGCGGCGGCAAGCTCTCCTTGGGCGGCGCGGGCGTTGAAACGACCACCGTTCCCACGACGGACACAAGCGGCGCGGCAGACGGCACACAGTCCACGGACGAAACGACGGATGTTGTAACGGATATAACGACACAGACAACTACGGCGATAACAGCCCCCTCTGCTTCGGGCGTTTCCTCCGGCGCGACGGAAGGAAAGATACAGTCCGTTGCGGAAAAATGCCTTAACGCAAGCGTGCTTATCACGGTTACGACGAACTCCGGTGCAGGTTCCGGTTCCGGCGTTATTTACACGACAGACGGCTATATCCTCACAAACTATCACGTTGTAGGCTCCGACGCAACGAGCATCACCGTAACGATGTTCGATGGAAAAGAATATGACGCTGCGTTCGTTTACGGCGACGAAAGCCTCGACGTTTCCGTTATCAAAATAGACAAAAACGATTGTACGGCGGTCGAGATATGCAAAGACTCTCTCGACTACGGCGAACAGATAATAGTTATAGGCAACTCTTTGGGCAACGGCTTTACGCTTACGAGCGGTTACGTCAGCGCGCCCGAAAGAGAAGTGACCTTCTCCAGCACATATGAAACGATGACGCTCATTCAGATAGATGCGGCGGTAAACAACGGTAACTCGGGCGGCGGTCTTTTCAATACGGCGGGACAGCTCGTCGGCATTGTAAACGCAAAACTTTCCGGTACGACTTCTTCCGGCGCGTCCATCGATAATATCGGATTCGCCATTCCAATGTCTACGGTGCTCCGTTGTGTAAACGACCTCAAGGAATACGGCTACGTTACGGGCGTTGCCCGCCTCGGCATCGCCGTTCAGAACTACCTTGAGCTTCCCAACGGCTATAAATATTCGGGATATAACGTAATTTACAGCCTTGTTCCCGAAGGCAGCGCGGCTCTTGCGGGCTTGCAGGAGGGCGATATCCTCTATGCCATCAACGGTCAGGTAATAGATTCTTACAGCACTCTTAAACAGATGCTCACGGCGTATTCGGTGGGCGACACGATAAAGATTACCGTATACCGCCCCAACGGCAACGCTTTGCAGACCTCCAACGTGCAGTTCTATCTGCGGAATTGCGACGAGGTCACACTCGACGTCACGTTCGTGGAATTCAACCCGAACGCATAAACACGCTAAACCTCCTTTCTCCATATATAGATTTCCGCTTTGCCAATAGCGGGGAAAAACGCTGTGAAAACAGCGTTTTTTCGTGTTATGGGAATTTACTTCAAATGAGATAAAGCATCTCCCATCACGCTTACGCGCGCTGCCATTAGCTATGACAGCCATTTAGGATATCATTCACTACCGTATAAACTGATCTCTTGACAAACTCATCAAAATAAAGCATAATATTTTTAATACATCTACACCAAAGGGGTGATTTTATGAAAAAAACAACATATCTTTCTTCCTTCGGAAAAACGGCGGATGGCGCCGATTTCGTGGAGCTATCGAACGTGCCGTATTTTTCTGCGGCTCAGACGTTTGATTGCGGGCAGTGCTTCCGATTTGACGTGAACGACGGCGGTGTTTCAGGCATTGCGTTCGGCAAGCTCATTAAAATAGAGCAGGACGGCGAAAATGTCAAGATAATCGGCGTTACGGAAAAAGAATATGAGGATATTTTCGCCCCGTATTTGGGATTTGACGAGGATTACGCGGAAATACGCGCGAATATCGGCGCGCATTTCGGCTTATACGGAAATGTTATCTACGACGCGATGGACTGCGCTTCGGGCATACGTATACTTCGCCAAGAGCCGTGGGAAGCGCTCGCTTCTTTCATAATCTCTCAGAACAATAACATTCCGCGCATCAAAAAAATAATCGAAAATATGTCCGCGGGGCTTGGCGAGGCGTTCGTCGGCTTCGACGGGAAAACTTATTACGCTTTCCCGACGGCGCAGGCGGTGCTTGATGCGGGGGAAGAGGGACTTGCTCCTTTTAAAATGGGATTTCGTACGAGATACCTGCTCGACGCGGCAAAAAAATATCTTTCCGGGGAGGTCGATTTCGAGCGCGTCAGACACGCCGGAGCCGAAGATGCGGAAAAAGCGCTCACAAGCATATGCGGCGTAGGCAAAAAAGTCGCCTCCTGCACGCTTCTTTTCGGTTTTCACAAGCTCGAATTTTTCCCTGTTGATGTGTGGATAAATCGCGTGCTGGAAAAATATTATCCTGACGGCATCGACCTTGCGTCGCTCGGCGAGTACGCGGGAGTTGCCCAACAATATTTGTTTTACTACGAACGATACATAGCCGCGAAAAGCGGCGGAGAGGAAGATAAAAAATGATACTCAAACCCCAAGAAACAGTAATCGCATACCGCTGTCCCGCCTGCGGCAAATCCGTCATCAGCGTTACGGGCGTTTTCGCTCTTTCGGGCGACATGATAAAGCTCAAATGCGGCTGCGGCGGCAGTGAGCTCAATATCAAAAGCGCGGGCGAGGATAAAGTTCGCATAACGGTTCCGTGCCTTTTCTGCCCGAACCCGCACCAGTTTGTCGTTTCAAAACAGCTCCTTTGTGAGCGAGAGGTCTTTGCTTTCCCATGTACGTATTCGGGCGCGGATATTTGCTTCTCCGGTTCCAAGGGTGCGGTGCTTAAAGCACTTGAAGAATCTGACGAGGAGATAGCGGAGCTTATCGACGACACGGAGCTTGCCAAAATATACGAGCAGAACAGCGCGGACGAAGACCGCCTTTACAGCGACGAGCATATAAGAGATATGATACTTTTCGTTCTCGGAGATTTGTGTGAGGAAAAGAAGATAATTTGCGATTGCGGCGAGGGCGAGGGGGATTTTCTCGTTGAAAACGACGCGGGCAATGTGCGCATATCGTGCAAAAAATGCGGCTGCGCGCGCGAGTTTTCCTGCATGGAAAGCTTGGAAACTCGAACGCTTTTCGATGCGGCAGAGTTAAAGCTTTTAAAAGAATAAACAAAAAAACGCGCCGTGAGGCGCGTTTTTTACGTTATGGGTGATATTGTGTTAAAGTAGGGCGGCTTGCCTTCTGCGAAAATAAAAGAAAAGCGCATAAAACAAATAAAATATATACGTGTTGTTCTTCTTCTGGGATAAAAGGTTAACTTTTTCTTACATTTGTGGTAATATAATTATACAAAGACAAATGGATATTGGTAATGTATCTATAAATTTCGCATTCAAGCATCTTGTATGACCCCAATACACTTCCGATGGTAACAAGTTTGATGAGAACGAACTATAATAAAGCGATTGAAGATATTTGGTCTACTTTTGGTGTTTATTTTTATTTGGTTATTGTTGACAGCGACTCTCAGTTATCTCTTGCGTATAACGACCCCACTTATTCATCAACAGGCGTATGGGGGTGCTCAGCTAATGCAAGCGCTTATATCGGAAAATTGCGTAATAAGCGGAACCAAAGGTGCTTGGTGCTCGTCTTGCCGTGCAAAAATCGTAGCTTGGATTCAGGCAAACAGTTAATAGATAGATTTAGGAGGAACATATTATGAAAAAAATTATAGCCATACTTCTTGCTTTTACTCTTTTGCTTTTAACGTCTTGCGGTAACAGCTCCGTTACAACTGAACAAACAACGGAAACTGCGAGCGAAGGTTTTTGTGGTGTTCAGCCGGTCTTTAACACGATAGATGGATTGCTCGCTGCCGCTCGCGGAGAGGGAGAACCCGATAACATGGATGCTTCTTTTAATTCGTTTGAATTTCCTGATTACGACAAGGTTATTTACCCCATATGCAATTTGGAAGAATTCCATCTTGTTAACGTGAGCCTTTGGAATTGGGGATATCAATATTGGTTTATTACAGAAGATGAGCTTACCAGTATAACGGTTAATGTTCGTATGGTAGACGGCGAAATGCCAACGGAGGGCGAACCTCTTGAAAACGGGGCGTATCGTAATGATCAATACGTTTATGTTCCTTACGGAGATACATATTACAGTATCCATTTTCCAAGGTCATACACAGAAAAACAACGAACACCTGACGTTGTTACGATGGTGTCTGTAGATATACCCCAATAATAAACAAAAAACAGAGGGCGCAAGCCCTCTGTTTTTCCATATAAAGCGCTATATTGCAAAAACTTTTTGCGCGCGCACTTTTTTTTCTTTGAATTTAAGAAAAAGTTGACTTTCTATTATATAAGTGGTAATATAATTATGTATAATCAATCATAAAAGGAGTTGTACCATTATGAAACTGAGAATTATGACTTATAATATCGCAGGTGGACGTGACCACAGAGGGGAGTTTCCCGCAAGACCCAACCCCGCGGCTTGCGCAGAGGTCATCAAAGAATACGCTCCCGCCATCGTCGGACTTAACGAGGTTGACTTCAACCATCCTCGCAGCGGCAACATTAACATCGCGGCGGAAGTTGCAAAGAACACGGGTATTTCATATGAAAGCCGTTTCGGCAGAGCCGTTGCTCTCGGCAGACCCGGCAACCGCGGCGATTACGGAAACGCCATCCTTTCCAAATATGCCGTTCTTTCTTCCGAAGCTATCCCCGTTCCAGATCCCGAGGATAAATCCGAGGATACATACTATGAAACACGCGGCGTTTTCCGCAACGTGATACTCGTTGAAGAGGGCAAGGAGATCGAAGTGGTGGTTACGCATTTCGGCCTTGCAAAGACGGAAAGAGCGGAAACTATGAAGATACTCACAAAGCTCATCAAAGAAAGAACACGTCCTCTTATCATTATGGGCGACTTCAACGTTTGGGGCAATTCCATAAATCCCGAATGGGACAGAATTGATGAGATCAAAGGTCTTTACGAGCTTATGCACGATTCCTTCGCGGCTTGCAAGAACCCCGAACAGCGCACTTTCCCGTCCAGATTTGATATCCCCAGCTTGGGCGAAAAAGAAATTAACGGCGGCAAGGGTATTCGCATAGACTATATCTTTGTTTCCGATGAATTCACGGTTGAAGACGCTGTGGTTCCTCAGACAACGGCTTCTGACCACTTGCCCTATTACGTAGACCTCACGATCTAAAGATAAAAGGAGAAAACGATGCCGGAAACCATATATACCATACCGATAAACGAAGCGTTCGATAAAACTGCGGAGAGCGACACACCTTGCTGCCCTTTCTGTGAACTTTACGATATGCTCGAAAAAAACGCCGTTGACGCGGTGCTCGGCGCCGCTATGATGGAGCCAGACGTTCGCATCGAAACGAACAAGCTCGGCTTTTGCCGAGGCCATTTCAATAAAATGTATGAAAAAGGCAATCGTTTGGGGCTAGCGCTTATTTTGGAGAGCCACATCGCCGAGGTAAACGACAAAGTTTTCAAAAAACCTCTTTTCGACACAAAGGGCGAAAAATCAGAGGGTGCTATAGAGAAGCTTTCCCACACATGCTATCTCTGCTCCAAAATATCCGGCTCGCTTTCGAAAATGTTTTCCAACACTATTTACATTTGGGAAACGGACGACGAGTTCAGACACAAATATAAAAAACAGCGCTGCTTCTGCCTGCCGCATTATAAAAGAATTTTGGAATACGGCAGATCGGGCTTGGGCAAAAAGGATTTTGCAGAATTTTTTGAGGTTTCAAAGGGAATTGAAAGAAAATATATAGATTCCCTTAACGAGGACGTAAGCTGGTTCTGCAAAAAGTTCGATTACCGCTATGACAGCGAGCCTTGGGGCAACGCAAAAGACTCCGTTCCGCGCGCACTGGATTTCCTTGCCGGCGGCAAAACGGAAAAATAATTAAAATAAAAGAAATTCAAAAATTTGAAGGTGATAAACATGAAAAAACTCAGAAAAATCGGTATTCTTACTTCGGGCGGCGACGCTCCCGGTATGAACGCATTCATTCGTGCGGCTGCCCGCACAGCTCTTGCCAACGGCATTGAAGCATACGGCGTTATGGAAGGCTACGCGGGACTTCTGGCGGGTAACTTCAAAAAGATATCTTCCCCCACGGACGTTTCCAACATCATTTCCAGATCCGGTACGGTCCTCTACTCCGCACGCTGCAAAGAGTTCGAACAGCTCGAATATCAGCAGAAAGCGGCTCAGATCTGCCGCGATAACGAAATAGACGGTATGATCGTTTGCGGCGGCGACGGCACGTTCATGGGCGCGACGAAACTTTCCGCACTGGGTATCCCCACAGTCGGCGTTCCCGGCACGATCGACGCAGATGTTACTTCCACAGATTACACCATCGGTTTCGATACGGCTATGAATACCGTTCTCGAAATGGTAGATAAGCTCCGCGACACTTGCGAATCCCATGCAAGATGCAACGTAGTTGAGGTTATGGGCAGAAACGCCGGTCACATCGCGCTTCGCGCAGGTATTGCGGTAGGTGCTTCCGCCGTTGCTATACCCGAGATCCCATTTGATGAAGCGGGCGCTATTGAAACTATCAAGAAACAGCGCGCTATGGGCAAACGTGGCATCATCGTTATCGTTTCCGAAGGCTTGCCCGGCTACGCAGAAAAATTTGCAAAGACCATCGAAGAAGAAACAGGCATAATCACAAGATTCTGCTGCCTTGCACATGTACAGCGCGGCGGTTCCCCCTCCCTTGAAGACAGACTTACAGCTTCCGAAATGGGTGTTGCGGCTGCCGAAAGCCTTATCGCAGGCAAATCCAATGTTGTTATCTGCAAGAACGACGGCAAGATATGCGACGTCGATATTATGAAAGCTCTCACGCTTGATAAACTCTACAAAGGCAAACTTTCCGCAGAGGAAGTTGCCGCTATCCCCGCGGAAGACCGCGTATGGATGGACGCAAGATGCGCAGAGCTCAAAAAACGCATTGAAGAATATTACAGAATTGCAAATCTTATCAAATAAAAATCAAAAAGGAACGGGCAACCGTTCCTTTTTGATTTTATTTGTGGTTTATTCAACACCGCAAAAGCGGTAAGAGGAAAAGAACGCTTTGCGTTCTTTAAAACTAATTATATCAGGTTTTTTCTTTATCTGAAAGAAAAAACCTTGGAAAAAGAAGCAGAAAACCTTGCAGGTTTATCGCTTGTGAAAAAGAGAACTCCGTATCGTCGGCTTCCCGCGAAGGCAGGCATCGCGGAACCTCGCCGATATCATTCAATATCTGATTTTTAGTAAAGCGTGGGGTAATATATCAAAAATCATGATAAATATATTCACGCGCCTAAGTTTAAATCCGATATCGAATGCCCTGCGACGCGGTTCCGATGGGTTTTTGCAAAGTGAAAATCCATCGGGGAGTCGCAATCGCACTCACTTCTTCCTAGCGCAAGCGGGTAAATCGAAGCGATTTTTTCTCTTTTTGCAACTTTTTCTCGAAAACGAAAAAAAGTTGAACACAATAAGTTCAAGACCGCTTGCGATATTGTTCCTCCAAAAACGCTTTGCAAGAGTTTTTGTTCTATTATTAAAATTTTTTGCTTTTTCGATGATATTATGGTAAACTAATAATATCATCAAAAAATTCACCCCCTGCGGAGGATAACCTTTATGAAAAAACTTCTTGCCGTTGACGGAAACTCCATACTCAACCGAGCGTTTTACGGCGTTCGCCCGCTTTCCACGGCGGACGGCTTGCCCACAAACGCCGTATACGGCACAATAAATATAATTAACCGCCATTTTGAAGAGCTGCAACCCGATTATTTCGTGGTAGCATTCGATATGAAGGCGCCAACGTTCCGCCACAAGGCATACACGGAATATAAGGCGAACCGCCATGGTATGCCTGAAGAGCTTGCCGTTCAGCGACCTTATGCTGTGGAATGTCTTGCCGCGCTTGGCGCGCACTGCGTGGAAAAAGAGGGCTTTGAAGCCGACGATATCCTCGGCACTCTCGCCGCTATGGGTGAGGCAGAGGGCGACACGGAAGTGTATATCCTCACGGGTGACCGCGACTCTTTGCAGCTTATCACGGACAAAACGCGCGTGATCCTCGCAACCAATACGGATCCTATTCTTTTCGACACGGAAGCGTTCCGCGAAAAATACGGCGTTTTGCCGAGTCAATACGTTGACGTAAAGGCGCTTATGGGCGACGCTTCAGACAATATTCCCGGCGTAAAGGGCATCGGTGAAAAGACCGCGTTCAAGCTTATCTCAGAATACGGTAGCCTTGACGAAGTTTACACGGACACGGAAAACAAAAAAATAGCTCCTTCCGCAAAAGCAAAGATAATCGATGGCAAGGACGCGGCGTATATGTCAAAGTTCCTTGCAAAAATAAAGTGCGATGTGGACTTGGGAGCCGATATCGAAGCGTTCCGCTACACGGGCGCGGACAAGCACAAGCTTTTTGAGCTTTTCACGCGGCTTGAATTTACAAAATTTATCAAAAAATTCGGCGCCGAAGAGGGCGAGGACGCCTGCACCGAAAAAGAAAACGGGGAAGATTGCTTTGCTCTCTGCACAGACACCGCCGCTTGCCTTGAAAAAGGCAAAAAATACGCTGCGGCGTTCGATCTCGAAGCGGACGGCAAGGTGTATTTCTGCGACGGCGTACGCGTTTTTGCGGACACGCTCAAAAATACGCTTCCGTATCTTTCGGATAAGGAGTACGCCTTTATTGTTCATGATGCCAAAACAGCATACCATGCGCTCTCATCTTACGGCTGTGATTTCTCCGCTTGCATCGAAGACGTAATGCTCATGGGATATGTTGCCGCCGTTTCCGAAAACGATTTTTCTCTTGAAAAGCTGACTTCGCGCCTTTACGGCAAAACGCCTGCATCCACCGAGGAAAAAGCGTTCTATATATATAAACTTTACGGCGACCTTTGTACGGAGCTTGAAAACAGCCATCAGTGTGAGCTTTACGGGAAAATAGAATTTCCGCTTGCGCGCGTGCTTTTCAATATGGAAAAAGAGGGCTTCTTCGTTAATACCCAAGAGCTTGAAGAGTTTTCCGTGAAGCTTTCGGGCATGATAGACGAACATTGCGAAAAAATATATCTGCTCGCGGGAGAAGCTTTCAACATAAACTCTCCCAAACAGCTTGGACACATACTTTTTGATGTGCTCGGCTTGCCAGCGATAAAGAAAACTAAAAGCGGCTATTCCACAGACGCGGAGGTTATGGAAAAGCTCCGCCCATATCACCCCATAATCGGGGAAATACTCGAATACCGCAAGGTCGCAAAGCTCAAAAGCACGTATGCGGACGGACTCCTTGCGGCGGCAGACAGCCGCGGCAGAGTACACACATCGTTTAAGCAGGCGCTCACTGCGACGGGCAGACTTTCCTCCACGGAGCCGAATTTGCAGAATATCCCGATAAAAACGGATCTTGGGCGCGAGATGCGCAAATTCTTCGCGGCGGAAAAAGACGGCTACGTTCTTATTGATGCGGACTATTCTCAGATAGAGCTTCGCCTTTTGGCGGCGATATCGGGAGATGAAGCGATGATCTCCGCTTTCTCCGATGGCGCGGATATTCACACGTCAACGGCGATGAAAGTTTTCGGAGTTTCTGCGGACGAAGTGACCGTTGAGCTGCGCAAGCGCGCAAAAGCGATAAATTTTGGTATAGTTTACGGCATGGGCGCGTTTTCTTTGGCGGGAGACTTACACATATCGCTTACGGCGGCGAAAGATTATATCTCCGGCTATATGAAAACGTACCCGATGGTTGAAAAATACCTTTCCGATATTGTGGAGCAAGCAAAAAAAGACGGCTTTGTTACAACTCTTTTGGGCAGAAGAAGGTATATCAAGGAGCTTTCCTCCAAAAAGAAAGTGGAAATCGCGTTCGGCGAGAGAGTTGCCATGAACAGCCCGATACAGGGAAGCGCGGCGGATATAATCAAGCTCGCCATGGTAAACGTGGAACGTAAACTGCGCGAAGGCGGCTACGACGCAAAGCTCATTATGCAGGTACACGACGAGCTTATCATTGAAGCGAACGAAAACTGCGCCGAGGAGGTAAAAGCTCTGCTCGTAAACGAAATGGAGAGCGCGATATTGCTTCCTGTCAAGCTCTTGGCGGAGGTTGGTGTCGGTAAAACTTGGTTTGATGCAAAATAAGGCATAAAACGACAAAAAAGTAAAACACTAAAAGCAAACGGAATAAAACGAGAAAGCGCTCGTTTTTCCGCGAACGGAGGTGTTTTATTTTTGTTTAACAACGATTACTATAAAAAATATTCGCTTTGGGCTGCAGTGCTCTCCCTTATGCTTCTCGTTTTGGTCTCTTGTGGCAAGCATATGCGAACCGACCTTGAAGGGAGCGCGCACGACGTAGCTTTACGTATATATGAGGAAGCAGGCGAGAATACTGCGATGGCTTATGAGGAGATCGTGAACGCCGAAAACGCGTATATCTTCGGTATATCCGAAGAAGATTTTCGCGAAAAAATAGCGGAAGCGACGGTCTTTCACCCGTCTGAGCTTTCGGGTGGACGCACGCTCTGCGTTATCGTTTCCAAGGACGAGGCGACGGCAAAGGAGCTTTACGCAAGACTTTACGATGAATATGATTGGGCGCCGTGTGACCCCTCGGACAGCATGGCTTTTATGAGATTTGGAAAATATATTGTCACCGTAAAGGACGGGCGCGAGGAAACGGCGAAGCTTTGCCGCGCGTTTTCCGCGATATCCGATGGCGGCGCAACCGTAAGATTTTCGGATAATCCCATGTAATGCGACAGATTTGCGCGTCTCAAAACCCATTATATCCCCTGATTTTACAAAATATCATTCATTTTATTGTATTTTGCTGAAAAATATGATATAATAATCAAAAAAGAGAGAATATTTGCCCTCCCGAAGCGTATGGCAGAATGTCGCTGTATATTTCGGGAGGTTTGGTTATAACGTATAATGAAAGGCGGTGGCGCTCTATGAAATGGAGAGAGGCTAAACCCGAAAATAATATAAGCATCACATACGCCTGCGCCGGCAGAGCGGAATATGAGAGTGGAAGGGAGTTTTTCGGCACGAAACTCCCGTTTGAGATGTTCATTTGCGCGGAAGGCGGGAGCGCCGCAGTCACAGTCGGAGAAAAGCAGTTTTTGCTTGGTGAGGGGGACGCCGTGCTCGTTCCGTTCGATACGAAATACGGAGTTGAGGCGAGAGAAGCTTGCTCCGTCGTTTACGTCGGATTTGAAGCGCGCATCTTCACTGTTTTGCGTATACTTTCGCTTTTCGATTATCCGCTTTTTTACGGAAAAGACAGCGGCATTTTTGAGATATGCCGTGAGATATCCGAAATGCGCGCGAAAAACGAGTTTACGAACACTCGCCTTGAAAACGCGGTGAAAACGGTTTCACTCATCTATTCCGCGGTATCTTCCATTATTCAGGGAAGCCTGCCGCTTGAAAAGGTTGACGCCGTTATGAACGGTTTTGCTTCTCTTTCGGACGTGCTTTCGCATATAGGCGCACACCTTGCGGATAATATCATGCAGGAAACCCTCGCGGGTATCGCAGGTCTTTCGCCCGACTCTTTTTACAGAGAATTTAAAAAGGTTTTGGGCGGCGCTCCCAAGGATTACATAATTTCAGAGCGTTTGCGCCGCGCCCGCGCAATGTTTGTGCTAACAGACCTTTCCGTGGGGGAGGTTTCCGCTGCGGTGGGGTATGACAATCAGTTCTATTTCAGCGGGCTTTTCAGCAAAAAGTACGGCATTTCCCCTACGGGTTATAAAAAGAGCGTTGCGGAGATAGTGTAAAAGAAAAAAGACGGAGATTTTCTCCGTCTTTTCCGTTTTATAACATGGAAAATTGCGTCGGAAGAGGTGAGTGTGCGTAAGCACATTTTTCACAACTGCTTTTTTAATTCAGCGAGCATTTCTTCCGTGTTTGTCCTTGCAGATGGGTGCGGCATAAAGATGACCTTGCCGGAATGGTTTTTTACGTGGCGAAGGAATATTTCGCCCGTTCCGCAGCACACGACTGTTTTCGGCTTGATTATTTCTATTTCCTGCCGCAAGACCTCTCCTGCGACACCGGAGGACGCCATGCGGTAATATCCGTCTTTGCTTTGTTTATATCCGTAAACTTTGTTGATATTGGTAAAGGCGATATTTCCTATGGCGGGGAGCACTTCGCCTTTTAGAGAAGCGAGTTCGCCCACGGAAATATCGGGATATTTCATGAGAGCGCTCCAACGACCGACGTTGTACCATATTTGCGGGTGTTTTTTAACGTAGCTGCCTTTGGCAAAGCCGTCTTTCGTTATATCTTCCAGCCATTTGCGGAATAAACAACCGCCCGAAAAATCCCAGCCGTTCGTTTCCTTGCCGATAAACAGCACGCCGCTGTCGGCGTCGTATTTTTCTGTATCGATAACGCCGAACTCGTTTATGCGGGGCGGCGCTTCCTTTTCAAAAGCTTTTTCCCATTCTTCCAAAAAATCGGGAGTAAATTTTTTGTATAACGTGTTGAGCTTTATGTTTATCAGTTCATTTTCCTTGAGGTCGATCATATGCGGCTATTTCCGATCTTTAATTCTCAAATCGAGCTTTTCATATACTCTTCCACGGCCGCGCGGACTTCGCCGTACATATAGAGCGAGCCGAGGCAAAGCAGAGCCTTTCCGTTTTTGCGGCAAGCGTTTGTGGCGGCAAATACCGCCTCCTTTACCGTGGCAAAACCTTCGGATATCATACCCTCAGCCTCAAACACCTTTGCATATTCGTCCGCGGAGAGCGCGCGGGAATTATCGGGACGCACGGTGAACGCGCGGCATGCGACCTCGCTCATGCGGTGCGCCATGTGCTTGTAATCCTTATCTGCCATAACGCCGGAGAGAAGATATATCTTTTCATCTCCGAAATACGTTTTCGCGCTGGCGACCGCCGCATCAATGCCCTCGGGGTTGTGTCCACCATCGGAGATGATAAGCGGTTCGCGGCAAAGAATCTCAAATCTGCCGGGCCATTTTACCGAGGCAAGACCTTTTCTAAGCGCTTCCTCGGGGATATTTGCGCCGCCTTTTTCGAGCGTTTCCAAGATGGTGAGCACCGTTGCGGCGTTATACGGCTGATATATTCCTGCGAGGGGGATATGCAGGTCTTTCACCTTTTCAAAATCGAAATTCGCGCCGAAAATGTCTGTTTTAATGTTCGAAAGACGGGCGTAATTTGCTTCGATATACGGAGCGTGCATTTCCTGCGCTTTTGCGCGGATAACCGCTGCGCAAGACACGGGATCGACCTCACATTCGCCCTCTTTTGCACCGACGGGCATGTGCGCACCGCCGAAGATAACGGGAACTCTCTCTTTTATAATGCCCGCTTTTTCCGCGGCTATTTTTTCAGGTGTGTCGCCAAGGAAGGCTGTGTGGTCCATGGCAATGCCGGTGATAACGGAAACTGCGACCGTGTGCGCTTTTATGATATTCGTGGAATCGAGCCTGCCGCCCATGCCTGCCTCGAGTACGACGTAATCGCAGTTGTGCTTTTTGAAGTAGACGAAGGCTATCGCCGTGATAAGCTCGAATTCCGTGGGGGCATCTTCCATGCTGTCGGCATACGGGCGCACATATTCGGTGACACGCGCAAGCTCCTCGTCGGAAATATCCTGCCCGTCTATCTGCATACGCTCATTAAAGCGAACGATAAAGGGCGAGGTGAAAAGGCCTGTTTTGTAGCCCGCCGCGTGAAGAACAGAGGCAGTCATCGCACTTGTGGAGCCTTTGCCATTCGTTCCAGCAACATGGATAAAACGCAGGCTGTCCTGCGGGTTGCCGAGCTTTTCCATAAGCTCGTTTATGCGGGAAAGTCCGGGGCGGCTTCCTTTCCAGCAGACCGAATGAATGTAGTCGAGCGCTTCGTCATATGTCATTTTTGCACCTTCTTTTTGCTTAATATCTTGGCAAGCAAGCCGGAGAAATTTTTGTTTCTGAAAAGTAACATTATAATGTATCCTTCTACTGTGCCAACAACGATGTAGAGCGGTATGCGCCACAAAAGTGTTTCCACGGGCGTGCCGTAATATATTGCCATACCGATGGATTTGACGCACATGGAAGAGATCGCGTGAGCGCTCATCACGGGGATAAATATGCGCCATGTGCCGCGCCAGCCGTCTCGATTTTTAAAGGCAAATTTCGATACTATGCCCGATATCACGCCGATGAGCGCGGCACCGAGTGTTATGATAGGGTTGATAGAATAACCTACCATGAAACATCCGATAAGATCTGCCGCCGCGCCAACGACTCCTCCGATGACGGGACCGAAAAACATACCCGCCATCAAGATCGGCAGGTTTTCAAAGCTGATACGGATAAATATCGTTGGGTTTACCGCGAGGTATTTGCCCAAAACGATGGATATCGCGGCGAGAAGCGCGGCGCATACCATAACTTTGATGTTGCCGAAAATGGCGATGCCTGTGCTTTTGCGAACTGTCTGTTTGCTGTCTTGTTTGTTGTTCATAAAAAAATCCTCCTTTCCCTGCTGCATATGGCAAGGAAAGGAGGAATAAAAGTTAAAGAATAAGAGCAAATAGAGAAGAATTTCGGTAGAAAAACTTCGTTATTACTCATCTGATCTCAAATTTATTCGTCCCGGTGCCGTACGAAGCGGGATGCAAAACGCGGACCGCAGCGTTTTCGCTTTCGTCCGCCCGGCAACTCCCCGTCCCGGCGGCACTTGACGCCCGTGTTTTTACTCTTCTGTGTAATTTTTATTTCGTGCTTTGCACGATACGGTAATTATAACGCGGAAATTATACTTTGTCAAGAGTGTGATTTATTATACTTTCTCATAACACGAGAATTTTGCGGTCAACTTACAGTCGCCGCTGACGCGAGAATATTATTTTTTCAACTTTTTATGAATAAAAATTCATCAATATGCACGAATGTTCTTGAAAATCGCGCGACGGCGTGATATAATACATCATTATATATTTTATGAATCCCACCGAAAAGAGATGAAAACGATGAAAATATTCACAGAGAGCGAAGAAATAATATACAAACTTCGTGAGCTTTACGAAAAGTACGGCTACCGCCGCTTCAAGATGAGCAAATTTGAAGAATATGCTTTTTACATGGAATATAAAAATTTCCTTACAACTCAAAATATAATCTCCTTTAACGATCTTGACGGCAGCCTGCTTGCCCTCAAGCCAGATATAACCCTTTCCATCGCAAAAAACGCGCACGACGGCGAAAACGCCCGCGTTTATTATAACGAAAACGTATACCGCGTTTCCCGCAGTATTCACGAATATAAAGAAATTCCTCAGGTCGGCGTGGAATACATCGGCGAGGTGGATATGTACGCCGAATGTGAAATGGTGCTTCTCGCTGCAAAGAGCATGGAAACCATGGGCGGCAGATACGCGCTCGACCTTTCCCATATGGGGTTTGTTTGGGCTCTTCTCGACGGCTACGGACTTTCCGATATTGCCGGCAGGGAAGTGCTCGAATCCTTGGGCAAAAAGGACGCCGACGGCGTTTACAACACCTGCAAGGAAGCAGGTGTTTGTGAAGAAGGCGCAAAGAATATTTCCGCTCTTGCTGAAATAAACGGTGCTTTCCCCACGGCTTTTGAAAAAGCAAGCTCTCTTGCCGTTTGCGAAGAAGCAAAGAACGCGCTTTGCGAGCTTTCCTCGATATATTCCGCGCTCCTTTCCGCGGGAAAAGCAGACTTTGTAAACCTTGATTTTTCCATCGTAAACGATATGAATTATTATAACGGTCTTGTGTTCCAAGGATATCTTGCAGATGTTCCAAAGAGCGTGCTTTCGGGCGGCAGATACGACAATCTTCTTACGAAAATGGGCAAAAAGAGCGGAGCGTGCGGCTTTGCGCTCTACCTCGATCTTATTGAGCTGTACCGTGAAAACGGCGAAAACTACGATGCGGACATCGTTATCCTTTACGGCGAAGGAGCGGATATAGCGGCTCTTGAAAAAGCGGCAGACTTTTACCGCGAAAACGATTTTCGCGTGCTTGTTACGAAAAAAGGCGCGAATGTTCCCAAAGCAAAAAAAGTTATAGAATTTGACGGCACAAAGGAGGTGCTCGTATGAAAGATATGCTCAACGTAGCGCTCCCCAAGGGCAGACTTGGCGAAAAAGCGTATAAGATGTTTGCGGACGCGGGTTTTGAATGCCCCTCTATTCTCGAAAACAACCGCAAGCTCATTTTTGAAAACGAAGAACGCGGTGTGCGATTCTTCTGGGTAAAACCCTCCGACGTTGCAATTTACGTTGAACACGGTGCGGCTGACGTTGGCGTTGTGGGCAAAGATATTTTGCTTGAGTACGAGCCCGACGTTTTTGACCTTTGCGACCTCGGCATCGGCAAATGCCGCGTGGCGGTTGCGGGCAAGAGAGATTTTCACGACACGCTCGACCGCTCGCTCAAGGTTGCAACGAAATTTGTAAACATCACAAAAAACTACTATGCTTCTCAGGGCAGAAACATTGAAATATTCAAGCTCAACGGCTCAATAGAGCTTGCGCCTATACTCGGCATGACGGACGTTATCGTGGATATCGTTGAAACGGGTACGACGCTCAAAGAAAACGACCTCGACGTTATAACGGAAATTTTGCCTATTTCCGCGCATCTTATCGCAAACAAGGCAAGCTTCCGTTTCAAAGCGGATAAGATCGAAATTTTAAAACGCGAACTTTCGCGGAGGGATGAAAAATGATAAAGATTTATAAAGACTCTTCACTTTCAACAGAAGAAATCATGTCGCGCGACGTTGAAACGTTCGACGCTTCCTCGATAGTAAAAGATATTATCGAAAACGTGCGTAAAAACGGCGACAAAGCGCTGCGCGAATACTGCGAAAAGTTCGACGGCGGCGCGCCCGAATCCTTGCTTGTTTCCAAAGAGGAAATAGACGAGGCATTTACAAAAGTCCCGACAGAGCTTATCGAAGCTATGGCGGAAGCGCGCGATAATATACGCGCTTTCCATGAAAAACAGGTAAGAAACGGATTTATCATAAATGAAAAAGAGGGCGTTGTGCTCGGTCAAAAGATCACACCCATTGAAAAAGTAGGTCTTTATGTTCCCGGCGGCACGGCAAGCTACCCCTCCACAGTCCTCATGGACGCTATCCCCGCAAAGATAGCGGGCTGTTCCGAAATAGTTATCACAACTCCCGCGAAAAACGGCGTTGTAAGCCCCGCTATACTTGTTGCGGCGCGTCTTGCGGGCGTGGACAAGATATATAAGATAGGCGGCGCGGGCGCTGTTGCGGCCCTCGCATATGGCACGGAAACTGTGGGCAAGGTAGATAAGATCGTCGGTCCCGGCAACGTTTTCGTAGCAGAAGCAAAACGTCAGGTATTCGGCGTCGTTGGCATAGATATGGTAGCGGGTCCTTCCGAAATACTCATTATCGCAGACGGCAAGGCGAACCCCCGTTTCGTTGCGGCGGATATGCTCTCTCAGGCAGAACACGATAAGCTTGCGACGGCTGTACTCGTAACAGACAGCGCAGAACTTGCCGAAAAAGTAAGTGAGGAGCTTGAAAAACAGATTCCGCTTCTTCCCAGAGCGGAAATTGCGCGTGCGTCCATTGACAATGCAAGCAAGATAATTGTGCGCGAAAGCCTTGACAACGTTATAGAAACGGCGAATGAGATCGCTCCCGAACACCTTGAAGTTTGCGTAGACTCTCCGTTCGACCTTCTTTCCAAGATAAAGAACGCGGGCTCCATATTCCTCGGCAGAAACTGCCCCGAAGCTTTGGGAGATTACTTCGCGGGACCCAACCACACACTTCCCACATCCGGCACGGCTCGTTTTTCAAGCCCCCTTTCCGTGGACGATTTTATAAAGAAATCCTCTTTCATCTATTACACGACGGAAGCGCTCGGCAAGGTTGCGGGCAAGATAGACTGCTTTGCAAAACACGAGGGCTTGCACGCTCACGCAAAGAGCGCGACTATTCGCTTTGAAGAGGAAGACGTAAAATGAAAAGCTATATGGTTTCACGTTACGCCTCTCTTGATGCGTACACCCCCGGTGAACAGCCGCAGGACATGGAATATGTAAAACTCAATACAAACGAATCTCCTTTTCCGCCCTCGCCAGAAGTAAAAAAGGCGATAAGCGGGGAAGAAGTCGAAAAACTCAAGCTCTATTCAGACCCCGAGGGTAAAGAACTGCGCGACGCTATTGCGAAGCACTTCGGGTTTAAGAGAGAAAACGTACTTTTGGGCAACGGCTCCGACGAAATTTTAGCTTTCGCTTTCTTCGCGTTTGGCGCGGGCGCGAAATGCGTTTATCCCGATATAAGCTACGGCTTTTACCCCGTGTATGCCGAGCTTGTCGGTACGGAGTCTACGGTCGCTCCGCTCAAAGAAGATTTTTCTATTGACATAAACGATTATATTAACGCGGGCAAGACGGTTATCATCGCAAACCCCAATGCCCCCACGGGCATGGCTCTGCCCGTAAGCGACATAGAGAAGATTGTCGCTTCCAACCAAAACAACGTGGTGCTCATAGACGAAGCGTATGTTGATTTCGGCGGCGAAAGCGCAGTGGAGCTTGTACATAAATACGATAACCTCATCGTTTGCCAAACGTTTTCTAAATCCCGCTCGCTCGCGGGCGCGCGCCTTGGCTTTGCCATCGCAAGCGAGGGGCTTATCGCGGATATGAACAGGATAAAATATTCGCTCAACCCCTACAACATAAACAGACTCACGCTCCTTGCCGGCAAGGCAAGCATAGAGGACGACGCGTATTTCCGTAAAAACGTGCAGACTATAATCGAAAACCGCGAATACACGGTTTCGGAACTTCGCCGTCGCGGTTTCACGGTTCTTCCTTCGTGCGCGAACTTCGTTTTCGCAAAGAAAGAGGGAAAGAGCGGTGAAGAAATGTATCTTGAACTTAAAAAACGCGGCGTTCTTATCCGCCATTTCGGAAAAGAAAGAATAAAAGATTATTTGCGTATCACTATCGGTACGAAGGCGCAGATGGACACGCTGCTTGAAAAACTTGACGAGATAATTTAACGGAGGGAAGACATGGCTGAAAATACTGTTAATATTGCAAGAAAGACTGCGGAAACGGACATAAACCTTTCTTTTTCTCTCTACGGTGACGGAAAAAACGAAATTGACACGGGCTGCGGCTTTCTTAACCATATGCTGACGCTTTTCGCCGTTCACGGCGGCTTTGACCTCTCCGTTAAATGTGTGGGCGACGTGGAAGTTGACTACCACCATTCCGCTGAGGACATTGGCATTTGCCTTGGAGATGCGTTTAAAGAAGCTCTCGGCGATTGCCGCGGTATTGCAAGATACGGCGATATCACGCTTCCCATGGACGAAACTCTCGTGCTTGCCGCAGTAGACGTTTCGGGCAGAAACGTACTTGCTTTTGACCTCGGAGAGCTCACTCAAAAGGTTGGAGATTTCGACACGGAGCTTGTAAAGGAATTTTTCGCGGCGTTTGTGCGCAGAAGTGGCGTTACGCTCCATATAAAGGCGTTCTATGGCGAAAATACGCATCACAAGATAGAGGCGGCGTTTAAAGCGACGGCTCGAGCGCTCCGTAAAGCAGCGGCGAAAACGGGAAGCGACAAGATTCCTTCCTCCAAAGGGGTTTTGTAAGATAAATTACCTCTGATTTTACTGAAGGCGCGTGATGAAAAAACGAAGATTTTGATATAAGTCCTCTCGCGTTTTCAGCCTGAACATTGAAGTCGGTACTATTCAGCGTGGTTCCGAGTAGTTTTTGCGAGCTCGCGAGTGAAAACTGCGCGGGGAGCTGAAAGAATTTTTGCTTAAAGTCCGCACAAGCGGATAAAGCGAAGGGCTTTTTGCTTCTTTTTGTCACTTTTTCTTTCAAAAAGAAAAAGTGAGTATAATAAATTATTTTGTAAAAACGCAAAGCGTTTTAACCCCTCTTTCTTTATAAATTAAGAAAAAGTTGAATTGAAAAATTGAAAGAAACTCCCGTTTCTTTCAAGAAAGCGAAAAAAATATGATTGGAATTGTTGATTACGGCGTGGGAAACATCTTTTCCCTCTGCTCGTCGTTTGATAAAATAGGTTTTCAAGCAGAGCTTATACGCGCCCCCGAAAAGCTTACCGAGTGCGAGCGCATAATTTTGCCGGGCGTTGGCGCTTTCGGCGATGCGCGAGAAAAACTGCGTGCATCGGGAATGGAAGAAGCTCTGATGAATGAGGTGAAAAAAGGCAAGCCTATGCTTGGCATTTGCCTCGGTATGCAGCTTCTTTTCGAAAAAAGCTTTGAATTCGGAGAATACGAAGGTCTTGGGCTTGTAAAGGGCAGCATAAGACCGATAACGGACGTTATCCCGAAAGACTATGCCGTTCCGCACATCGGTTGGAACGCGCTCGATTTCGAAGAAAACGAGCTTTTCAAATACATCAAAAAAGGCGATTTCGTTTATTTTGTTCACTCGTTCTACGGCGCGGATTGCGAAAAGAGCGTTATTGCGACGACGGAATACGGTGCGCGGCTTACCGCCGCCGTTAGAAACGGCAACGTTTGGGGCGTGCAGTTCCACCCCGAAAAAAGCGGCGACGTGGGACTTGCTATCTTGCGCGCGTTCTGCGAAATGAAAGGAGAGTAAAGCATGATAATACTTCCTGCAATAGACCTTCGCGGCGGCAAGGCGGTTCGCCTTCTTCGCGGAGAATATGATAATATGACCGTCTATGGAGAAAACCCTGTTGAAGTGGCTCTTTCCTTTGCGGAAAAAGGAGCGAAAAACCTGCACGTTGTTGACCTTGACGGCGCGCTTTCGGGCAATACGGATAATTTTGATATGATAAAAAGACTTATCTCGGAATCCGGTCTTTCGGTTGAAGTCGGTGGCGGCATACGCGACGAAAAAAGAGTTTACAATTACCTCGATATGGGCGCGGAACGTGTGATACTCGGCACGGTAGCGGCGGAAAATCCCTCGTTTGCGGAGGAAATGGCGAAAAAATACGGTGCACACATCGCGGTGGGAGCAGATATTAAGGACGGCGAAATAGCAACGCACGGTTGGACGAAAAAGACGGGAACGGACGTGAACACCTTTTTCCGCATGATGGAAGAGATGGGCGTTTCTACGGTCATTTGCACGGACGTCTCGCGTGACGGCGCTCTCATGGGTACGAACATGGAGCTTTACAAGAGCCTTTCCGAAAAATTTGGTATAAACATTATCGCATCCGGCGGCATTACGACGGTAGACGAGGTTTTAGAGCTTGCGAAGATGAAGATGTTTGGTGCGATACTCGGAAAAGCGATATATAACGGCAACATTGACCTTGCCGAAGCGGTAAAGGCGGAACAGATATGATTACAAAGAGAATTATCCCCTGCCTTGACGTTAAGGACGGCAGAGTTGTGAAAGGCGTAAAATTTCAGGGACTTTCGGACGTTTCCTCCCCTGTGACGCTTGCCGACTATTACAGCAGAAGCGGCGCAGACGAGCTCGTTTTCTACGATATAACAGCTTCTGCCGAGGGACGCGGCATCTTTACCGATATCCTGCGCGAAACGGCGAAGACCGTGTTCATTCCTCTCACGGTCGGCGGTGGTATAAATACGCTTGCGGACTTTGAAAGAGTCCTTTCAAGCGGCGCGGACAAGGTAAGCGTAAACTCCGGCGCAATACGCAACCCTAACATCATAGAGGAAGCGGCAAAGCGCTACGGTAGCCAATGCGTCGTGCTTTCGGCGGACATTTCCCTTGTGGACGGAAAATACACCGTGTTTGCGCGCGGCGGCAGAGAAAACACCGGTATCGAGGCTATCGAATGGATCCGCGCGGGCGTGGAACGCGGCGCGGGCGAAATAGTTGTCAACAGTATAGACACAGACGGTGTGAAGAAAGGCTTTGACCTTGATATGCTTTCCGCTGTGTGTGACGTGGTAAACGTTCCCGTTATCGCTTCCGGCGGCGCGGGCAAAAAAGAAGATTTTACGGAACTTTTCAGAAAAGTTCCCACAATATCCGCAGGTCTTGCCGCGTCTATCTTCCATTTTGGTGAAGTTGAGATATCAGACCTTAAAAAGACGCTGGCGAGCGAAGGAATAAACGTCAGAATATAATAGAATACGGCAAAGGGCTGCGGACCATCGGGGACGCCGGTCCCTACCGCTGTGTAACCCAAGGAATTTTACAGGAGAAATTTAAAATGATAGATATATCCAAACTCAAATTTGACGAAAACGGTCTTATTCCCGCTATTGTCGAAGATTTTTACACACGAGAGGTGCTCACTCTTGCGTATATGAACAAAGAAAGCCTTGAGATCACTATGAAAGAGGGCAGAACGTGCTTTTGGTCGCGCTCCCGCCAAAAACTTTGGAGAAAAGGCGAAGAAAGCGGCAATATTCAGCACGTTATGGAAATAAAAGCGGACTGCGACGGCGATGCGCTTGTAGTTATCGTTAAAAAAGAAGGCCCTGCCTGCCATCTCGGCACGGAATCCTGCTTCAATGACGAAATTTTCGCGGCAGAAGGCTTCAACGACTTCACAACGGAGGGTCTTATAAAGCTCATCGAGGGCAGAAAGACGAATCCGCAGGAAGGCTCTTACACAACTTACCTCTTCCAAAAGGGTATTGACAAGATACTTAAAAAAGTCGGAGAAGAATCAACGGAGGTTATCGTTGCGGGCAAGGGCAACGATAAAAAGGAAACAATTTATGAGATCGCAGACCTTATGTACCACGTTATGGTGCTCATGATAGAAATGGGCATCTCCTCCAAGGATATTATAGACGAACTTGCTTCCCGCCACGTTATCGACCATAAAGTTAAACAGGAGAAAATGACGAAATGAGCTTTAAATCAAACCTTCATATGCATTCGCTTTTCAGCGACGGCAAGGCTTCCGCAGAGGAATATGCGGAAGCGGCAGTAAAACAGGGCTACACATCTATCGGCTTTTCCGAGCACAGCTTTACGGAATTTGACGATTCTTTCTGTATGCCCCGCGACAGACGCGAACAGTATTTTGCCACTATGCCCGCGCTCAAAGAAAAATACGCAGGCAAGCTAGAAATATACATGGGCACGGAATTTGACGTATTTTCCAACCTTGAAGAAGAAC
This sequence comes from Eubacteriales bacterium, assembly GCA_045121315.1. Taxonomy (GTDB): domain Bacteria; phylum Bacillota; class Clostridia; order Oscillospirales; family CAG-272; genus UMGS731. Next base: position 32,815 of record JBGVFW010000305.1, on the reverse strand, counting down.
AGCTCGAAAAATATGACTACGTTCTTGGCGCATGCCATTACGTTGATGTCGGCGAAGAAAAACGCGGCGTTGACCACCTTGAATCCGTAACAGTCGAAACTATAGAAAAATATTTCCGCGGCGACGCTTACGCGTACTGCAAAAAATATTTTGGCTCTCTCGCACGCCTTGCGGATATTCCCGAGGTTGATGTTATAGCTCACTTTGACCTCGTTGCCAAATTCAACGAAGGCGAAAAATATTTCAGCGAAACGCACCCGCGCTACATTATGCCCGCACTTGTTGCGATGGAACGCCTCACTAATGCGGGAAAGATAATCGAGATCAACACGGGCGCTATCTCCCGCGGATACCGCACGGCTCCGTACCCCGCTGAATTCCTGCTCAATTCTCTCTACGAAATGGGCGGAAAGATAACGTTTTCCAGCGACGCGCACAAGGTCGAAAACATGGGATATTTCTTCGATGAATCCATAGAGATCGCAAAAAAATGCGGCTTTGACCATGCGTATATGCTCAAAGGCGGCAAATTTGTGCCCGTAGAGATTTAACGGTATGGAAAACAGGAAAATTATAGAAAACGCGCTCGCCTGCCCCGTTTGCGGCGAGCCGCTTTTACTTACGGAGGACGGCAGGAGCGCCGCCTGCACGGGCGCGCGCCGTCACCTTTTCGATTTCGCGGCGGGTGGCTACTTAAACCTTTTCACTTCCCGCGCGGCGGGCGGCGACAACGGCGAGTGCATCGGTGCGAGAAATGCGTTTCTTTCGAAAGGATATTATGAAAAAATATCCGACGAAATAAATAATATGCTGGGTAAATATACATCCGCGGGCGCACGCGTTCTTGACGCCGGATGCGGCGAAGGATATTATTCGCGCAGAATGGCAATGGAACGCACGGTTTATGGTTTCGACCTTTCCAAGGCGGGCGTGAACATCGCGGCGAAGGTAGCGAAGCGCGAGGGAAACTCCAACGCTTTCTTCGGCGTGGCGAGCGTTTTTGCACTTCCTGTGCTTACAGGTAGTATGGACGTGGTGACGACGATATTTGCGCCGTGTGCGGAGGAAGAATACGCACGCGTTCTGCGCGACGGAGGCGTGCTTTTGCTCGCAGGTGCGGGAAAAGAGCATCTTATAGACCTCAAACGCGCCGTATATGATTCTGCGTATGAAAACGAGGGCAGACGTGATCTGCCACGCGAACGCTTTGAACTTTTGGAGGAGAGGACTCTTACATACGATATTCTGCTTGAAAGCCAAGCGGACATAGCAAACCTTTTCGCCATGACGCCGTATTATTATCGTACTTCCGCAAAAGATAAGGCGAAACTCGATGCTCTTTCGTCACTTTCCACAAAAGTTGACGTGGAATTATTTATGTACAAGAAAAAGTAAAAAGTATTGACTTTTTTGTGAACAGAATGTATAATATGACTTACAATTTATAAATATTTATTCATGTATATTCATTTTTAAAAGCGTCAGAGCGGAAAGAGGCGTGACGCCGAAAGCGCATAGAGAAACGTCGGTTGGTGCAAGACGGTGGCGAGTAGGTCACGATATACATTCTGCGAGCTTCGCACGGAAATTTCCCTTTCGGGAAAGAGTATGCTGCGGCGGGTGCGACCGTTATATCGCAAAAGCTAATGGCTTTATGAGGCGGTCATATGTAAATATGCCGCGAAGCAGGGTGGTCCCACGATCTATTCGTCCGTGCAAATTTTTTTTGCACGGACTTTTTTGATTTTGGGTTCTGCGCTTTTAGGAGTGGATATAGATGAAAATTTATAAAAATAAAAATTTATATAGGAGAAAAAACATCATGAAACTCAAAAAAATCCTCAGCTTTGTTCTTGCAGCGGCTTTGCTCGTTTGCACGCTCTCTTTGGCGGCCTGCGGCTCTGAAGAAGGCTACAACATTCCGATCGTTTGCGGCGAAACAGGTATGAACGATTCCTGCGGCGTTGCTACATACGGCGTTGACTATTACAGCCTTGGCGTTAAAGCCGGCGATATGGCTGCCGACGTTCTTCTCGGCGGCGCAGATATTAGCGCAATGGCTGTTCAGACAGACCCCAACCCTACACTTTCCGTAAACACAACAGTTGCCGAAGCTATCGGTTTCGCTATTCCCGAATCCATTTCTTCCAAAGCAACGGGTGCAGCTGCCAACAAAGTAACACGCGTTGAATCCGCAGTAGTTACAAGCGGTGCGGACTTCACGGTAGGTATCCTCCAGCTCATGCAGCACGTTGCCCTTGACCAGTGCAACGAAGGCTTTATCGACCAGCTTTCCGTTCGTATGAGCGCAGCAGGCAAAACAGTTGCTATCGACAACCAGAATGCCAGCGGCGACGCTTCCAACAACATCACTATCGCTGAAAACTTCGTAAACAAAAACGTTGACCTTATCTACACTATCGCAACGTCTTCTTCTCAGGCTGCTGCAGAAGCTACGAAAGAATCCAAGATTCCCGTAATCTTCAACGCAGTTACAGACCCCGTTGACGCAGGTCTTGTTGCTTCCATGAGCGCTCCCGGCGGCAACGTAAGCGGTGTTTCCGATATCAACCCCGTTGAAAAACAGATCGAACTTATCACAGAGCTTCTCGGCTCCAAAGACGTAAAGATCGGTCTTCTCTACACATCTGCCGAAACAAACTCCATCTTCCAGATCAACATGGCTAAGGCTTACTGCGACGCAAACGGCATCGAATACGTTGAAAAAGGCATCGGCGATATCAACGATATCCAGTCCGCTTTCATCGCTCTCAGCGAAGCAGGCGTTGACGCTATCTACGTTCCCACAGATAACGTTATCGCAAACGCTTGCTCCACAGTTCACTCCATCAACATCGGTGAATAATTTAAAGTAAATAATAGCTTTTACTACGAGTGTTGCGTCTTTTGGGGCGCAACACTCGCAATGCATTTTTGAAAGGAAACTCTATCTCAATATGGATACAATTTTGCTCTCGGGCTTAACTCAGGGGCTTATCTGGGCGATACTCGCTTTGGGCGTTTACGTTTCTTACCGCGTTCTTGATTTTGCCGATCTTACCTGCGAAGGCTGTATCACCCTCGGCGCGTCCGTTGCGGCGACGATGATATGGAAATCCGTAAACCCATTTTTAGCGATACTTATAGCTTTCGTTGCGGGCTGTCTTGCGGGCATCGTCACGGGCGTGCTCCACACGAAGCTCAAGATACCTCCTATCTTGGCAGGTATTCTTACGATGATCTCGCTTTACTCCGTAAACATTCACATTATGAGCTTTGCCAGCGGCACGGAAGGCACGGCAAACCTCTCCTTGCTCAATTACAGCAACGGCACGCTTTACTCCATGGTAAAGAGCGCGTTCAACCTTAGCAAAATGAACGCTTCGCTCATCATCGGCGCTGTGAGCTGCCTTGTTGTTATGGGTGCGCTTTATTGGTTCTTCGGCACGGAGCTCGGCTCCGCTATCCGCGCAACGGGTAACAACGAAAAAATGTGCCGCGCACAGGGCATAGACACAGACTTTACAAAGATCGTGGGTCTTGCTATTTCCAACGGTCTTATTGCTCTTTCGGGTGCGCTCCTCTGCCAGTATCAGGGTTACAGCGACGTTAACATGGGTGTTGGCGCTATCGTTATCGGTCTTGCTTCCATCATCATCGGTGAAGCAATTTTCGCTCGCTGCAAAAACTTCTTCTTGGCTCTTACGGGTATCGTTGCCGGCGCGGTTATTTACCGTATCGTAGTTGCAATAGTTATTTACTCCGGTATGCCCTCCACAGACCTTAAGATCATGACGGCGGGTGTTGTCGTTGTTGCGCTCGTAATAACGAACTCCGCAAACAAAATAAAAAGAACTTCCAAAAAGAAGATCGTGAATAAGGAGGGAAAATAATATGGCAGAAGTACAGAACCCCATGCTTTCTCTCCATGGCGTGCGTAAGGTGTTTTTCCCCGGCACGATAAACGAAAAGATCGCGCTCAACGGCGTAAACCTTGACCTTGCCCCCGGCGATTTCGTAACGATCATCGGCGGTAACGGGGCGGGTAAATCTACTATGCTCAACGCGGTTGCGGGCGTTTGGCCCATAGACGATGGCGCTATTTCCATTGACGGCGTAAATATCAGCAAGCAACCCGAATATAAACGTGCAAAATATATCGGCAGAGTGTTCCAAGACCCAATGACGGGTACTGCGGGAAATATGCAGATAGATGAAAACCTTGCTTTGGCGGCGCGCCGCGGAAAAACCAGAACACTTAACTGGGCTATCACAGCGAAGGAACGCAGATCCTTCCGCGAGATCGTTGCAACGCTCGGACTCGGACTTGAAGACAGAATGAGCGCAAAGGTAGGTCTTCTTTCGGGCGGTCAGCGCCAGGCGCTCACGCTCCTTATGGCGACGCTAAAACAGCCGAAGCTCCTCCTTCTCGATGAGCACACGGCGGCTCTCGACCCCAAAACGGCGGCAAAGGTGCTTGAAATTTCTGATATGCTTATAGCGGAAAACAACCTCACCGCTCTTATGGTAACTCACAACATGAAAGACGCCATTGCTCATGGCAACCGACTTATCATGATGCACGAAGGCAGAGTCATTTTCGACGTTTCCGGTGAGGAAAAGAAAAAACTCACGGTAGAAGCGCTTATGGAAAAATTCTCTCAGACCAGCGGCACGGAGTTTGCAAACGACCGCGCGCTCCTCGGTTAAAAAAGTTTAAGACTTCCGAAAGGAAGTCTTTTCTTTTTGCTTTATAGGAAACTACTTCAAAATTAGGTAAAAACTCTTCCGTCTTTTTTTTCACAAAGTCCGCCTGTCTTGCTGCGGCAGTCTTGTTTTTATGTCAAGGTACCGAATGATTTTCAAGAAAAATTCATTCGGTACCTTGACATTTCTTCTTTCCGGGTATATCATTATATAGGAATCAACAACGAAAGGAGCAAAATTATGGGTGAAAACGAAAATATAGAGCAAAAAACGCGCGTTATCTTCCTTTTGGAAAAATATGCGCATTATATTTTCCACCGCTTTTTTGAAAAACCCGGGCGCGACCGCGCACTTCGCGTGCTTTACGAATCCGGCACGATAACGCAAAAGGTCTTTGCGGAAAAGATGTCTATACGCCCGTCCTCGTCCAGCGAAATACTTTCGAAAATGGAAAGTGAAGGACTTATTACCCGCACCCCGCACGACGAAGACAAACGAAACATTAACGTAACGCTTACGGAAGACGGCAAAAAACTTGCTGTGGAAATGATCCGCAAGCAGACGGAAGCGGCAAGAATGACCATGCTTTCGCTTTCTCCGGAAGAGCTTACCACGCTCGAAGAAATTTTAAACAAAATAATCGCCGATTGGGATGAACGATTCGGCGACGAAACGAGGTCCTGTGGACATTGTCCGCGGGCAGAAAAGAGGCAAAAACAATGAAAAAAATGTTTTCATACCTGAAACCTTATTGGCTTCTGGCAATGATCTCGCCGCTGCTGATGGTCGGCGAAGTATTTGCCGACCTGTGCCTTCCTTACCTCATGTCCTATATCGTAAACTACGGTATTACGGGCATCGACGTAAATGACCCTGCGGAAGGCTCTTCTCTTGCGGCGAACATTCTTAATTTCCTTTTTGGAAAAAATTATTCACAGGTCAGCGTTATCATTGCGTTCGGCGTGCTGATGTTGATAATAACGCTTGTAGGCGGATTTTTCGGCACGTTCAGCGCTTATACATCCGCAAAATCGGCTCACGGCTTGGGCTATGATCTGCGCCGTGACGCATACGGAAAGGTAATGTCCCTCTCCATAGAGCAAACAGACAAATTCACAACAGGATCGCTTATCACAAGAATGACGAACGATATTTCCATCGTGGTTGACTTCTTTGAAATGCTTCTCAAAGGCTTCGTTCGCTCGCCTATGTTCATAATCGGCGGCACGGTAATGATAATAACGCTCAACCTCAAATTCTCAACGGTGCTTCTTTGCGCTATTCCCGCGCTCGTTATCGTAATACTCGCCGTGCTCATTCGCGTAACGCCTATTTTCACGCTTGTACAGAAAAAGCTCGATAAGGTGAACTCAGTTGTTGGCGAAAACATCGGCGGCGCGCGCGTTGTTAAGGCTTTTGTGCGTGAGGATTACGAATGTGAACGCTTTGACAAGGCTAATTCCGAGCTCAGAAACGAAAACTATCGCACTCTTAAAACGATGGCGGTCATCTCCCCTGTGCTTACGATAATCATGAACTTCTCCATAATCGCCGTTATCTACATCGGTGGGTTCAACATCAAGATCGAAGCCGCCGGTCTTAACACGGGCGACATTATGGCGGCTATAACATACATAACTCAGGTCATCAACTCCGTTATGATGGCGACGAACATCTTCCAGTCCACGGTTCGAGCTTCCGCTTCCGCAAAGCGCGTGAACGAGATATTGGTGACGGAACCTGTTATCGAAAGCGGCACAAAGAACGCTTCCCCCGACAGCGTAACTGTTTCCTTTAAAAATGTAAGCTTCCGTTATCCGAATACAAACGGCAGACCTGTGCTCAAAAACATCAATCTCGACGTGAAGAAGGGCGAAACTCTCGCCGTTATCGGCTCCACGGGCTGCGGCAAATCCTCGCTCATTTACCTCATTCCGCGCTTTTATGACGCGACGGAGGGCGAAGTTCTTATAGACGGCATGAACGTCAAGGATTACGACCTTGGCGCATTGCGCGGCAAGATAGGCTACGTTATGCAGAAGAGCGAGCTTTTCTCCGATACGATAGAGGGCAACATTCGCTGGGGCAAGCCTACGGCGACCCACGAGGAAGTTGTTGAAGCAGCGAAAATAGCGCAGGCAGACGGCTTTATCGGCGGCTTTGTGGAAGGCTACGATACGTTCGTTGCCGAAAAGGGCGCGTCCCTTTCGGGCGGCCAAAAACAGCGTATTTCTATTGCGCGTGCGCTTGTCCGCAAACCCGAAATACTCATTCTCGATGACTCTACCTCTGCTCTTGACCTTGTGACGGAAGCAAAACTTCGCGCCGCTGTCAAGGAAAACGCAAAAGATACGACCGTTATCATGGTCGCACAGCGTATAGCCAGCGTTATGGAGGCGGACAGAATCGCCGTTATCGAAAACGACGGCTCTATTTTGCATGTCGCACCGCATGAAGAACTCTTGCGCTTGAGCGACACATACCGTGATATTTACAATTCGCAGATGCGCGAATATGGCAGAAAGGAGGAAACGACAAATGGCTGACGAAAGAAGATCCTCGCCCCAAATGCGTAATATGCCTAATATAAGCGGACGCCCCGCGGGCGGTCCCATGGGTGCGCGCCTTAACGCAGAAAAACCCAAAAACATGATGCAGACTCTCGGCAAGCTTTTCCGTTACATCGGTAAAAGCCGCGCCATACTTGTTGCGCTCCTCGCGCTCGTGCTTGCCGTAACGTGTATAGATATCCTTGGACCTAAACTCCAGCAGGAGGCTATTGACACGATAAGCTTTGCAGGGGGCAAGGTTACGGTCGATTTCGATTCTATGAGATTTTATTTGCTCCTTATGGGCATCATCTTTGCGATAAGCGGCGTTCTTACATACGTGCAGAGTATTCTTTCCGCGCGTCTTTCGCAGAACACGGTCTACCGCCTGCGTAAAGACCTTTTCCGCAAGATATCCAAGCTCCCCATAAGCTATACGGATAACCACCGCCACGGCGACATGATGAGCAGCATGACAAATGACGTTGAAAACGTTTCAAACGCCGTTTCTCAGACGATTACAACGCTTTTTTCCGCAATTATGACGGTTGTAGGTGTTGGCGTAATGATGATCTATTACAGCCCTTTAATGACGCTTATAGCCATTCTTACGATACCCCTTACTATAATCATTTCCACAAATCTTGCAAAATTCATGCGCAAATATTTCGCGGAACAGCAGAAACTGCTCGGCAAGCTCAATAGCCACGTCGAAGAAATGGTAAGCGGTTACCGCACGGTTGTTGCGTACGGCAAGGAGAAAAAAGCTGTTGACGATTTTGCGGAGAGCGCGGATAAACTGCGCACTTGCAGTATCAAAGCGCGCATTTGCGGCTCTGTAATGGGTCCGATAATGAACTTCTTGGGAAACCTTCAGTACGTTATACTTGCAGCTGTCGGCGGCGTGCTTATGATAAAATTTCCCGAAAGTCCCATCGGTGCGGGCATCACCATCGGAACTATTCAAGCGATGCTCACATATTCCAAAAAGTTCACGCACCCTATCAATATGATCGCAAACCAGTATTCCACGCTTATGACGGCTCTTGCGGGCGCGGAACGTATATTTGCCATTATGGACAGCGAGGACGAAATTGATGAGGGCAAAAAGTTCCTTAACGCAGAGGATATCAACGGCGATATCGAATTTGAAAACATCGATTTCGGTTATATTCCCACGGAGCCTGTGCTTAAAAAGCTCAACCTTTCCGTCAAACCCGGTCAGAAGATTGCTATTGTAGGCGCGACAGGTTCGGGTAAGACGACGATAATAAACCTTCTCATGCGCTTTTACGAGCCGCAGGGAGGCCGTATCACGATAGACGGTGTTGATATCCGAGATATCCCGAAAGATAACCTGCGCCACCTTATTTCCATCGTTTTGCAGGATACCGTGCTTTGGGGCGACACTATTCGCGCAAATATCAAGTACGGCAACCTCGATGCGACGGACGAACAGGTTAAAAACGCAGCGGATATGGCTATGGCAGATCACTTTACGGAAAGACTTCCCGAAGGGTACGGCACCGTACTTTCCGAGGGCGGATCCAACCTTTCGCAGGGTCAGCGACAGCTTCTTGCCATTGCGCGCGCAATACTCGCAGACCCGAAGATACTTATTCTTGATGAAGCTACATCTTCCGTCGATACTCGCACGGAGATGAATATTCAGAAGGCTATGATCAACCTTATGAAGGGCAGAACGTCCTTTATCATTGCACACAGACTTTCCACTATCCGCGACGCGGACATGATCGTAGTGCTCAAGGACGGTATTATCGTCGAATCCGGCAACCACGAAACGCTTATAAAGCAGGGTGGAGAATATTCGAAGCTCTACAACAAACAGAGCGCGGGACTTGTAACATGATGCCGACGGCATCATGTTACGCAAAAGGAGCAGACGTACTGTTTTGTGTTTTAAAGGACAGTTTTGTAGCGAAACGGAAGAAAAGTGAACGGTTACAACCGGAGGCTCCCTCTGGGAGAGAGCTGTCAGCAAAGCTGACTGAGGGAGAGAGCGTTACAATAAAGCAAATCGAAATTTAAATTCGCTAGGGCTCCTTCCGCCACGCTTCCATACGCCCCCCCAAAAGCTCGACTTTGCTCGCTCGGGGAACCACGCGGCGTACCACCAGGAAGGCATATTTAGTTCGTCACCACCGATTGCCGCGGTGCAATAGAAAAAGCCGATGTGGAAAGAAATCCATATCGGCTTTTTAACTGTCCTTTAGCACCCGAGGCGATCGTCTGCTCTTTTTTTGTAAGAGCAAGGGTGTTTGCGGTCTTGATTTTATTTTGTAAGAGTTTTTCTTTAAATAAGAAAAAGTGAGTAAGAATAAAATAACTTAAAACTCTTTGCGTTTTATTACTTTTGCTTCTGGCAAAAGAAAAACGCCTTTTTATCTTTTTCGAGAAAAAGGCGCAAAAAAACGAAAGCCGTATGACTTTCGTAAAACCTTTTATATGAAACGAAAGCCATATAACTTCCGTAGAATTTTCTGTGTCGCAAGACCGCTGTTGCAGTCAAGCTTTATTTAAAAAGCTGAAAACGTATTGGTTTTCTCTTTCAAAAACAGTGCGTTTTCGCTTGCAGCCTAAATAGTATACCACAAATAAAATATTTGTCAATACCTTTTTCAAAATAATTTTAAAAATTTTAAAAAATAAAAAAATTAAAAAAGAGCCATCTTTTAAATGGCTCTTTTTTCTGCGTTAATTAGTCAACTACAACTCTCCAACCGAATGGGTCGTCGAGCTTGCCGAGCTGAATTCCCGTAACGGTGTCGTAAAGCTTCTGGCTTACTTCACCGATGCTGCCGTCACCGATGACCATAACGTCGTCTTTGTAGCGGAGCTTGCCGACGGGGGAGATAACAGCCGCCGTGCCTGTGCCGAAAATCTCTTCGAGCTTACCTGTATTCTGAGCTTCGATAAGTTCGTCAACGGATATCTTGCGCTCTTCAACGGGCATACCCCAGTGCTTGCAGAGGTTGATAACGGAATCTCTTGTTACGCCGGGAAGGATGCTGCCGTTGAGCATAGGAGTAACTATCTTGCCGTCTATTTTGAAGAAGATGTTCATAGCGCCTACTTCTTCGATATATTTGCGTTCAACGCCGTCAAGCCAGAGAACTTGAGAATAACCTGCGTCGTGCGCTTTTACCTGAGCCGCAAGGCTGCAGGCGTAGTTGCCGCCTGTCTTTGTAAAGCCCATACCGCCGCGAACAGCGCGAACGAATTCATCTTCTATCCAAATGCCAACGGGAGCAAGACCGCTTGCGTAGTATGCGCCGGAGGGGGAGAGGATGATGATGAAGAGGTAGGTCTTAGAGGGAGCAACACCCAAGAAAGCGTCTGTTGCAATGATGAAGGGGCGGATGTAGAGGGATGTGCCGGGGTCTGTGGGAATCCACGCTTCGTCAACCTTTACAATGGCTTTAACAGCCTGTACGAAGTCCTCTTCGGGAACTTCGGGAATACAGAGACGTTTGTTTGTGGAATTTGTACGTTTTGCGTTCATATCGGGGCGGAAGAGGCAAGTTTTGCCGTCTTCCGTCTTATATGCTTTCATGCCTTCGAACATTTCCTGACCGTAATGGAATACCATAGAGGAAGGGTCGAGGGAAAGGTTCTGATAAGGAACGATGCGTGCGTCGTGCCAACCTTTGCCTTCGGTGTAATTCATCATGAACATATGGTCCGTGAAGATATGGCCGAAACCGAGAGGTTCGCCTTTTGCGGGTATCTGCTTGGGAGTTTTTGTTTTTTCAACTGTGATATTCAGCATAGAAAATACACTTCACTTTCATTTTATATATTCAAGTATCTTTGCCGTCATGCCCGTGCAGGAAAGTGGCTCAGCGTCGGAAGCGCCGAGAATATCGCCTGTGCGGAAACCTGCATTGAGAACGTCCTCCACGGCTTTTTCGATAGAGACCGCTTCTGTTTCAAGGCCGAAAGAGTAACGGAGCATCATTGCCGCGGAAAGGATCGTTGCAATGGGGTTTGCTTTGTTCTGCCCCGCGATGTCGGGCGCGGAACCGTGAATAGGTTCGTACATACCACACGTCGTGTCGCCGAGAGAAGCGGAGGGGAGAAGACCGATGGAACCCGTTATCTGAGAGGATTCGTCGGAAAGGATATCACCGAACATATTCGTAGTTACGATAACGTCGAACTGCGCGGGATTTTTGATAAGCTGCATTGCCGCGTTGTCAACGAGCATATCTGTACATTCAACTTCGGGGTACTGTTCGGCAATTCTGTGAACAGTCGCTCTCCAAAGACGAGAGCTTTCAAGAACGTTCGCTTTGTCGATGCTTACGACTTTCTTTCTGCGAAGCATAGCCGTTTTGAAAGCGACGTGAGCGATTCTTTCGATCTCCATTTCGCTGTAACATTCCGTGTCGTATGCTTCGGGACCGTATTTACCCTCGCGTCTGCCGCGTTCACCGAAATAGATGCCGCCCGTAAGCTCACGTATCATAACGATGTCAACGCCGCGCTCTGCAACGTCTTTGCGCAAAAGGCAAGCGTCCGACATAGCGGAGAAGAGCTTCGCGGGGCGGATATTCGTGTAAAGACCGAGAGCGGAGCGAATACCGAGGAGCGCCTTTTCAGGGCGCATATTGCCGGGGAGCGTATCCCATTTGGGACCGCCGACAGCACCGAGGAGAACGCTGTCAGACTCTTTGCAGCCTTTTACCGTTTCTTCGGGAAGCGGAATGCCGCAGGCATCGAGCGCGGCGCCGCCGATGAGATAAGGAGTGAATTTAAACGTATGACCGTAAATTTCACCGACCTTTGTGAGGACTTCGCAGGCGCTGTCCACGATTTCGGGACCGATACCGTCGCCGCGAAGAAGAGCTATATTGTAATTCATATGAAGTTACCTCAATGTATTATTTTGCAACATGGAATTTGTGAGGAAAGCGGTATATCATATATTCATAAATTTCGCAAAGCTTATACGGGGATTTGAGTAAAGCTTTTGCGTTGCCTTTTTTGAAAAGCGACTTATTTTATCTTGCCCTGTTTGATGGCTTCGATAAGACCGCCTGCTTCGATGATGGAGTTGATGAAAGCGGGGAAAGGCTCTGTTTTATACTGCTTGCCCGTGGTCTTGTTCGTGATGATGCCCGCGGAAAGGTCGCAGGAGAGAACGTCGCCTTCGCTTATTTCGTCAACGGCTTCGGGACATTCAACGATGGGAAGACCGATGTTGATAGCGTTGCGGTAGAATATACGCGCAAAGCTCTTTGCGATAACGACGGAAACAGCGCTTTCCTTGATGACCATAGGCGCGTGCTCGCGGGAGGAGCCGCAGCCGAAGTTGTAGCCCGCAACCATGATGTCGCCGGGAACTACTCTTTTTACGAAAGTGGGGTCAAGGTCTTCCATGCAGTGGGAAGCAAGCTCTTTTTTGTCGATAGTGTTGAGGTATCTTGCGGGAATGATAACGTCTGTGTCTACGTTATCGCCGTATTTTATAACTTTTCCGTCAAAATTCATTTTTTCATTACCTCCCTGGGGTCTGCGATTTTGCCCATTATCGCGCTTGCGGCGGCAACTGCAGGGCTTGCAAGGTAAACCTCGGATTTAACGTGACCCATTCTGCCGACGAAGTTTCTGTTCGTCGTTGCAACGGCGCGTTCACCCTCTGCGAGGATGCCCATATGACCGCCGAGGCAAGGACCGCACGTAGGCGTGGAAACTATTGCGCCTGCTTCGATAAATGTTTTAAGGTAACCTTTTTCCATGGCTTCAAGGTATATCTTCTGCGTTGCGGGAATGATTATCGCGCGGACGCCTTTTGCAACCTTTTTGCCTTTGAGAATCTTTGCGGCAATCTCCAGGTCGGAAAATCTGCCGTTCGTACAGGAACCGATAACTACCTGGTCGATCTTAACGTCGCCGCAGTCACCGATCTCTCTTGTGTTTTCGGGGAGGTGGGGGAAAGAGACCGTGGGTTCAAGCGCGGAAAGGTCGATCTCATAAGTTTCGTCATAAACGGCGTCTTCGTCAGCTGTGAAGATGACGGGCTCGCCTGCGCCGGCGTTCTTCATGTATTCGATAGTTTTGTCGTCAACTTCGAAAACGCCGTTTTTCGCGCCTGCTTCGATAGCCATATTAGCCATGCAAAGTCTGTCGTCCATGGAAAGGGAGTGCATACCCTCTCCTGTGAACTCCATAGAGCGGTAGAGCGCGCCGTCAACGCCTATCTTGCCGATGATGTGGAGGATAACGTCCTTGCCCGAAACGTATTCGGGGAGCTCGCCCTTGAGCACGAATCTGATTGCGGAAGGCACTTTAAACCAAGCTTTGCCCGTTGCCATGCCGCAAGCCATGTCCGTGGAGCCGACGCCTGTGGAGAAAGCTCCCAAAGCGCCGTATGTGCAAGTGTGAGAGTCCGCGCCGATAACTACGTCGCCGCTCTTAACAAGTCCTTTTTCGGGCAGGAGCGCGTGTTCAATGCCCATTTCGCCAACGTCATAGAAGTTGGTGATGCTCTGTTCTCCTGCAAATTCGCGGCACATTTTGCACTGTTCTGCCGCTTTTATATCTTTGTTGGGCGCAAAGTGGTCCATTACCATGGCGATCTTATCTTTGTTGAAAACATCGCCGCCGAGTTTATTATATTCGCGGATAGCAACGGGGGAGGTGATATCGTTTCCGAGCACAAGGTTGAGGTTAGCCAAAATAAGCTGACCTGCGGAAACGGACTCAAGCCCCGCGGCGCGCGCGAGTATCTTTTGCGTCATGGTCATTCCCATTGTGTTTGTTCTCCTTAAATGGTGAGTGTTTGCCTCCTTCCCGAAGAGGGAAGGAGGCAAAAGGTGATTTGAATTTTAAATAATTTTTTCGAGCGCGTTTATGTAAGCAAGGATACTTGCTTCAACGATGTCTGTGGAAAGACCGCGTCCGGAGATGAGCTCGTCGCTGTCTTCGGTCTTGATCTTAACGATAGCTTCGCCGAGAGAGTCTTTGCCTTCGGAAACCGCGTTGATGGAGTATTTTTCGAGAGTGTGAGCGGGAGGGTTGATGAGCTTCTTTACAGCGTTGTAGGAAGCGTCAACAGGGCCGTTGCCCACAGCCGCGTCTTCTACGACGGTGCCGTTTGCCAGCTTCAGGCGAACCGTGCTCGTTGCGGAAAGAACGTTGCTTGCGTGAACGTAGAAACGGTCGAGCTGATATTTTGCGTTTTCCACAACTCTCTTCTTGTGTGTTACGAGAGCGCGGAGATCGCTGTCGGAAACGGATTTTTTCTTGTCGCAGAGGACTTTGAATTTTTCAAAGCAATCGAGAAGTTCTTCTTCTGAAAGCTCGTAGCCGAGCTCGCGAAGGCGAGCATCGAATGCGTGCTTGCCCGAATGTTTGCCGAGGACTATCTTGTTTGTGGTGATGCCGACGGATTCGGGTGTCATGATCTCGTACGTGCTTCTGTTGGCAAGAACGCCGTGCTGGTGGATACCGGATTCGTGCGCAAAAGCGTTTGCGCCTACGATAGGCTTATTGAGCGCGGGTGTCTGACCGATGATGTTATATACGAGCTTAGATGTGTTGTATATCTTCGTTGTGTCGATACGGGGGGGATTTTTATAAATGTCGTGACGTGTGCGCATAGCCATGACAACTTCTTCAAGAGATGTGTTGCCCGCGCGTTCGCCAAGACCGTTTATCGTACATTCGATCTGCGTAGCACCACCGAGAACGCCGGCAAGGGAGTTTGCAACACCCAAGCCGAGGTCGTTGTGGCAATGAACCGCGAAATCTACTTTGTCGGAATTTTCAACGTTTGCAAGGAGGTATGCGATGAGGTCCTGCATTTCTGCGGGAGTCGTATATCCTACCGTGTCGGGAATGTTGATTGTCGTTGCGCCCGCGCGGATAGCCGTGTCAACGACTTTCGCAAGGAAAACGCGGTCGCTTCTAGTTGCATCTTCTGCAGAGAACTGAATGTTGGAGCAGTAATTTTTAGCGTAAGCTACGAGCTTCTCTGTTTTTTCGAGAACCTGTTCTTCCGTCATTTTGAGCTTATACTCCAAGTGGAGGGGGGAGGTTGCGATGAATACGTGGATTCTGGGGTCAGCGGCGCCTCTTACGGCTTCATAAGCCGCGTCTATATCTTTGATGTTAAGACGTGCGAGAGAGGCGACGGTGCAATCATGAACGGCTTCGGCAATGCTCTTAACGGACTCAAAATCTCCGGGAGAGGATATGGCAAATCCCGCCTCGATAACATCGACTTTGAGCTTTTCAAGTGCGTGCGCAACTTCGAGCTTTTCCTGAAGGTTCATGCTGCAACCGGGAGATTGTTCTCCGTCACGCAGCGTCGTGTCGAAAATTTTTACCTGTTTCATGTTTGATCCTTTGAAATTTTTATAAATTGTTTTTGATGTAGCGGGAGGAGCGAGCCCCTCCCTACGATCATATCGTTTTAGTCTATCTCTATAACTGCGCCTTTATCTGCGGAGCTTACGCTTCTTGCGTATTTTTTAAGGTAGCCTTTGATGTCCGTCTTGACTTTGAGGGGCATTTCGGCTTTTCTCTTTTCAAGCTCCTCTTCGGAAACTTCGAGGTTGATGGAGTAGTTGGGGATATCGATAGAGATGATATCGCCGTTTTTAACGTAGGCGATAGCGCCGCCGCTTACCGCTTCCGGGGAAACGTGACCGATAGAGGCGCCGCGCGTTGCACCTGAGAAGCGTCCGTCCGTGATGAGGGCAACTTCTTTGTCAAGACCCATGCCACAGATGGCGGAGGTGGGGGAGAGCATTTCTCTCATGCCGGGACCGCCCGCGGGGCCCTCGTAGCGGATAACGACAACGTCGCCGGGTTTGATTTTGCCCGCGTAAATATCTGCGATGGCTTCTTCCTCGCTGTCGAATACAACAGCGGGGCCTTTGTGTACCATCATCTCTGCGGCAACCGCGCTGCGTTTTACAGCCGCGCCGTTGGGCGCGAGAGAACCGAAGAGAACGGCAAGACCGCCGTTTTCGAGGTAGGGGTTGTCTATGGGGCGGATAACTTCGTGATTCTTTACAGTAACACCTGCGATGTTTTCGCCCACGGTTTTGCCTGTTACCGTGATAAGACTTGTGTCGAGAAGGTTTTTCTTTGTCAGCTCGTTCATAACGGCGTAAACACCGCCTGCTGCTTGAAGGTCCTGCATATGATGGTGACCTGCGGGAGCGAGATGGCAAAGGTTAGGCGTGCGGTCGCTTATCTCGTTTACATAGTGAAGGTTGAGTTTTACTCCTGCTTCCTTGGCGATTGCCGTGAGGTGCAAAAGCGAGTTGGAAGAACAGCCGAGCGCCATGTCTATTGTAAGAGCGTTTGTGAACGCTTTTTCCGTGAGGATATCGAGAGGGCAGAGGTTTTCGTGAACGAGTTCAACGGCTCTCATGCCGACTGTTTTTGCAAGGCGCAAACGCTCCGCGTATACCGCGGGGATCGTGCCGTTGCCGCGCAATCCCATGCCGAGCGCTTCCGTCAAGCAGTTCATGGAGTTTGCCGTGAACATACCGGAGCAGGAGCCGCAGCCGGGGCAGGCGTTGTTTTCGTAATATGCGAGGTCTTCGTCCGTTGCCTTGCCGCTCTTATATGCGCCGACAGCTTCAAATACGCTGTTGAGGTCCATAGCCTTTCCGCCCTCGTCGCAGAGGGAGAGCATGGGGCCGCCCGAAACGAAAATGGAGGGGATGTTGAGTCTTGCCGCCGCCATGAGCATACCGGGGACGATCTTGTCGCAGTTGGGAATGAATACAAGGCCGTCGAAACGGTGAGCCTTTGCCATACATTCCACGCTGTCCGCGATAATTTCGCGGGTTACGAGGGAATATTTCATTCCCTCGTGGCCCATTGCGATACCGTCGCAAACGCCTATTACATTAAATTCCACGGGTGTACCGCCCACCATGAGCACGCCGTCTTTAACGCTGCGCGCTATGTTCTGCAGATGGATATGGCCCGGAATGATTTCATTGAAGGAGTTAACGATACCGATAAGGGGTTTCTTTATCTGTGTATCCGTGTAACCCATAGCTTTGAAGAGCGAACGCTGAGGGGCGCGTTCAGCGCCCAATTTCATTTCGTCGCTTCTCATTTTGTAAGGTCTCCCCAGTTCATCTTTTCGCGGAGTTCCTTACCAACCTGTTCCATCTGAGATTCAGCTTCCTGTTTGCGGCGAGCGTTGAAGAAGGGACGGCCTGCCTGGTTTTCAAGGATCCAATTGCGGGCGAACGCGCCATTCTGGATTTCGTCGAGAACTTTCTTCATTTCTTTCTTTGTTTCTTCTGTGATTACGCGGGGACCAACCGTGTAGTCGCCGTATTCAGCAGTGTCGGAGATGGAGTAACGCATGAAGGAGAAGCCTTTTTTGAAGATAAGGTCAACGATGAGCTTCATTTCATGGATACATTCGAAGTAAGCGTTTTCGGGTTTGTAGCCTGCTTCAACGAGTGTTTCAAAGCCTGCTTTCATAAGAGCGCAAACACCGCCGCAGAGAACTGCCTGTTCACCGAAGAGGTCAGTTTCTGTTTCTTCTCTGAACGTTGTTTCGAGGATACCTGCGCGAGCGCCGCCGATAGCGTGAGCATAGGAGAGAGCGAGGTCGTGTGCGTCGCCTGTTGCGTCGTTTTCAACTGCTACAAGGCAGGGAACGCCCTGACCGAGAGTATACTGGCTTCTAACCGTGTGGCCGGGGCCCTTGGGAGCTATCATAACAACGTTAACGTCCTTGGGAACAACTATCTGACCGTAGTGAATGTTGAAACCGTGAGCGAAAGCGAGCGTCATGCCTGCCGTGAGGTTGGGAGCGATGTCTTTTTTGTAAACTGCAGCCTGCTTTTCGTCGTTGATAAGGAACATAACGAAATCAGCTTTTTTAACTGCTTCTGCCGTTGTGTAAACTTCGAAGCCGTCTGCTTTAGCAACTTCTGCGGATTTGGAGCCTTCGTAAAGACCGATGATAACGTTAACACCGGATTCTCTCATGTTCTGTGCATGAGCGTGACCCTGGCTGCCGTAGCCGATAACGGCAACGGTCTTAGCCTTGAGAAGTTCGGGGTTGCAATCTTTTTCGTAATACATAGTAGCCATAATGTTTTATCTCCTTGTGAGTAAAAATTAAATTTATATAAAAATATATGGTGCGCAAATGTTATATGGTGCCCACTTTAGCTTATGGAAATGACGTCGTGCAGTTTGCCGAGCTGCTTTAAGAGCTGGTAGTGAATGTACTCGTCGCCGTAAACGGAGATGGTCATTTCGGAAACCGCGGGGTCCGCTGTTTCGTGAACTTCAAGTGAACTGATGTTGAAACCTCTGCGGGCGAACAATTCGGAAATGCGAACGAGAACGCCGAATCTGTTTGCCACGGAGAGCGTAAGGTTTATCTTTTCATTGCTTGCCATTTCTTTTTGTCCTCCTTTAAGAAAGTATCATGTTTTCGATAGCGCCGCCGGGGGGGATCATGGGGAGCACGCGCTCGTCCATGTCGATAGCGCAGTCGATAAGAACAGGACCTTCCGTGTTCATCGCCGCTTTCATTGCTGCGTGAAACTCTTCGAGCGTTGCAGCCGAATAGCCTTCCGCACCGAACGCGCGGGCAAGGGCGGGGAAGTCCGTTTTGCGTTCAAGCGTCGTCTGGGAGTAATGTTCGTTATAGAACGCTTTCTGCCACTGACGAACCATGCCGAGAACGCCGTTATTGAGAACAACGATAATGAGGGGGAGCTTTTGTGAAACTGCCGTCGCCATTTCGTTGAGGTTCATGCCGAAGCTGCCGTCGCCCGTGAAGAGAATGGTTCTTTTGCCTGTGGCAATGCAGCCGCCTATAGCGGCACCCATGCCGAACCCCATTGTACCCAAACCGCCGCTTGTGAGGAATGTGCGGGGACGTTCAAAACTGTACTTCTGCGCTGTCCACATCTGGTGCTGACCAACGTCTGTTGCGACGGGAGCGTCGGCGGAAAGATATGAGTTGGCTGCTTCGATAACCTCGTAAGGGGTGAGCGCGCCGATCTGCTTTGCGGAGTTTTCTGCGGCGAACTTTTTAAGTCCTTCCACTTCCTCCTGCCAAGCGGGGTGAGAGCTTTCCGATACTTTTGCAAGTATGCGGGAGAGCGCATCGCGCACGTCGCCGTGGATACCGAGGTCAACATTTACGTTTTTGCCGATCTCGGCGGCGTCAACGTCGATATGAATGATCTTTGCGCCTTTGCAGAATTTTGCAACATTGCCCGTTGCTCTGTCGGAGAAGCGCGCGCCGAGTGTTATAACGAGGTCGGCGTTGTTTTTAGCCATGGAAGCCGCGGCGTTGCCGTGCATACCGGTCATGCCGAGCTTGCGGGGGTTAGAATCGGGAATGGAAGTAAGACCCATGATGCTGCAGCCGACGAAAGCGTCTATTTTATCGGCGAGAGCGGGTACAAATTCTTCCGCATTTGCGGAAATGATACCGCCGCCGACGTATATGTAGGGCTTTTTGCTTTCGGCTATCATAGCAACGGCTTTGTCGATATCCTCTTCGCTTGCTTTGGGAAGGGCGAAGGGCTCAACTACCGCCTGAGGCTCGTAATCTGCCGTTTTGATCTGAACGTCCTTGGGGATAGCCACAAGGACGGGGCCGGGTCTGCCGGATTTTGCAATGCGGAAAGCCTCTCTTATGGTGTCTGCGAGGTCTTCCGTTTTCGTAACCATGAAGTTGTGCTTCGTTACGGGGATGGTGATACCTACGATGTCAACCTCCTGGAAACTGTCGCGTCCAAGCAAGCTGCAGGGAACGTTGCCTGTTATGGCAACCATGGGGACGGAATCGAGCATTGCGTTTGCAAGACCCGTTACGAGGTTTGTGGCTCCGGGGCCGGACGTTGCGATAACTACGCCGACTTTGCCCGTTGCTCTTGCGTAACCGTCCGCCGCGTGAGCGGCGCCCTGTTCGTGAGCGGAGATAACGTGTTTAATTCTGTCAGATTTGAGGTAGAGAGAATCGTATATATTAAGAACCTGCCCGCCGGGGTAACCGAAAACAACTTCGGTTCCTTGCTCGATGAGAGTTTCTACGAGTATATCTGAACCTGCGATTTTCATTAGTGCCTCCTGATAATTGTATTCGGAAAAAAATAAACGCCCATGGCTAAAAGCTAACCATAGGCGAAAAGATCGTAAAAAATCTATATTTACGGAAAGCGTTTAACAGAAATTCCGTCCGTAAAAATAAAAGTTTACACCTTGCGATCCATGACATGACTTTTAACGCTATCTTTAACTGTACAAGCAGTTAGGACGATAGCGCTAATAATTATGCAGTTAATCGCGTAAGCGTAACTCATTGTTATTTCTCCCGTGCAAAAATTAAATCATCATTTTGATTAACATTTAATATATCAAACTGCGGGCAAAAAGTCAAGCCTTTTTGCATCTTTTTTAACAAAATCGCGGAAAAAATTTTGCATGGACACCGTTTTTTTCGTACGTATTGAAAAAAATATGCTTTTGTGGTAAAATATTCATAAAAAATACGGAAGTGATAATTATGATAAAAATAGATAACGGAACGATTTCTCTTTGCATAGATGAACACGGCGCCCAGATGAGAAGCCTTTGCGACGTTTGCACGGGCAGAGAATATCTTTGGCAGGCCGACCCTGCCGTCTGGGGAAGGACAGCTCCCGTGCTTTTCCCCGCTGTTGGCAAGATGTATACAGACGGGTATATTTATAAAGGAGAGCGCTATCCCATGCCGAAACACGGCTTTGCGAGGGACGGCGAATTTTCCGTAGAGGAAAAGACGGAAAATGGGCTTGTGCTCGCGCTTTGCCCCGACGAAAGGATAAAGGCGATGTATCCTTTCGATTTCGTTTTCCGCGCGAGATTTACGCTTGACGGCAGAAAGCTCGCTTTTTCCTATGAGGTGGAAAACAAGGGCGATGACACGATGTATTTTTCCCTCGGTGCGCACCCAGGCTTCTTCTGTGAGTTCGGAGATAAGATCGTGTTTGAAAAGAAAGAAAACGTGACGGCTCTCTTTTTTAACGAAGCGGACAGACCAAACGAAAACGTTGCGCCCGTCGTTATGAACGACAGCGACGAGATTATTTTGACAAAAGAATTTTTTGAAAGCGGCTCGCTTTGCTTCCCTGCGGTCGCATCGGAGGGGATTAGCCTTGTGCGCGATGGCGAGTCGCAGGTGAAGATGCACTTCGGCGAAGTGCCACATCTTTGGCTTTGGGCAAAACCCGGCGCAAATTTCGTTTGCATAGAGCCATGGCACGGCGCGGATGAGTGCGTTCCCGTGGAAGCTTTGGCAGAGAAAAAAGGTATAGTTTCCCTTGAAGCAGGAAAGACGTTCGTTTTCCCGATAACGGTCGAGGTATAAATTAAAAAGCAGTTGCGAGAGCAACTGCTTTTTTGCGCGGGAGAGCAAGCCCCTCCCCTACCGTGCAGACACACGCGCGGTGTGTGAGCACGCTTTATAGAATTTTTATATTTCCGCGATAACTTCTACTTCACAGAGAACGTTTTTGGGGAGCGTTTTAACCGCTACGCAGGAGCGTGCGGGTTTGGAAACAAAATATTTTCCGTAAACTGCGTTGAAAGCGGCGAAATCGCCCATATCTGCGAGGAAACAAGTCGTTTTCACAACGTTTTCAAAGGATACGCCTGCTTCGGCGAGGAGAGCGCCGATGTTTTTGCAGACCTGCTCTGTCTGCTCTTCGATAGTAGTTGCTTCAACATTTCCTGTTGTGGGGTTGATAGCGATCTGACCCGATGTAAAGAGAATATTGCCTGTAATCACGCCCTGAGAGTAGGGACCGATAGCGTCGGGTGCATTTTTTGTATAAATAACTTTGGACATGGTAAAACCTCCGAATAAATTATATGTATAAATTATTGAACGAGCTTAAAACCTTCTGCGACGAGCGCGGAACGAATTTCTTCAATATGTTCGAAACTCTTCGTTTCCATGCCGATGCGCAGGAAGCAACCGTTTACAGCCTGTGCGTCACCGTGCTCGTGGTGAACGGAAACGACATTTCCGCCGCATTTTGCGATGATGTGGGAAACCGCTTCAAGCTGACCGGGTTTGTCGATAAGCTCTATAACGATGGAGCAGGCTCTTCCACTCTTGTGAAGACCGCGCTCGATAACGCGGGAAAGTATGGTAACGTCGATGTTGCCGCCCGAAACGAGGCATACGACTTTTTTGCCTTCTACGGGAACTTTGCCGAATTTGACAGCGGCAACGGAAACCGCGCCCGCGCCCTCTGCTGTGAGCTTCTGATTTTCGATAAGGTGGAGTATCGCTGCGGATATTTCGTCCTCTGTAACGGTTACGATCTCGTCAACGTATTTTTTGCAGTATTCAAAAGTATTTTCTCCGGGGCATTTAACCGCTATACCGTCCGCAAACGTGGAAACGGAGGGAAGAGTTTCTGCCTTGCCGGTATGTACCGCATTGAACATAGAGGGTGCGCCCGCCGCCTGAACACCGTAAATTTTTATGGAAGGCTTGAGCGTTTTGAGAGCGTATGCAACGCCGGAAATAAGACCGCCGCCGCCGATGGGAACAACAACAACGTCAACGTCGGGAAGCTCGTTCATTATCTCAAGACCAATGGTACCCTGTCCCGCGATAACGTCGTCATCGTCGAACGGATGAATGAACGTGTAGCCTTTTTCATCTCTTTGGCGGATAGCTTCCGCATAAGCGTCGTCGTAAACGCCGTCAACAAGGCATACCTCGGCTCCGTAACGCTTCGTTGCTTCCACTTTGGAAATGGGAGCGGAGGAGGGAAGGCAGATAACGGATTTGATGCCCTGCTTCGTTGCCGCCAAAGCCACGCCCTGCGCGTGGTTGCCCGCGGAGCAGGCTATAACGCCGTGTGATTTTTCCTCGTCCGTGAGCTGTGATATCTTATAAGCCGAGCCGCGAACCTTGAAAGACCCCGTTACTTGAAGGTTTTCGGGCTTGAGGTAAAGGCGGCAGCGACATTCCGCGCTGATCCTGGGCGCTTCTATGAGCTGAGTATGGCGCACCACGTTTTCCAGTACGCGCGCCGCATCGTAAACTTTATCGATAGTTAACATAAAATATGACCTCCAAAAAACAAAAATCCGCCCCAAAGATGAGGCGGATATAAATTCCGTTGTACCACTCAATAAATTTGATATCGCATACAGACATATGCGTTCCTTTTAACGCGGGACAGCGTGAGAACTTACTTGCAAACTCAAGGTTTGTTTTGGGCCTCCTGCTCAGGAACGATTTTTCTCGCGCCGCTTCTTACGGCTTTCACCGACCGCCGCTTCTCTTTGCGAAGTGTATGCACGATATTTTTTCCGTCATCGCATTTAACATATTACTATTAAATTATAAAATTTTGACCGGAAAAAGTCAATAGCTTTTTGCGAATTTACGAAAATATCGTGTCGAGAAGCATCATTACGGAAAATCCCAGAAGCGTAAAGAGAGCCATAACGTCCTTTTTTTCGCTCGAACCGATCTCCGGTATAAGCTCCTCCACCACGACGTATATCATGGCTCCCGCCGCAAAGGAAAGGCAAAACGGCAGCAGTGTTCTAACGTATGTCACGAGCATCGCGCCCGCCACACCTGCGACAGGCTCCACGGCTCCGCTTATCTGCCCCCAAAAGAAAGCGCGTCCCCGCGAAAGCCCCTCGCGCCGAAGCGGTACGCTCACTGCCGTGCCCTCCGGAAAGTTTTGAAGTCCTATACCCAGTGCTAGCAAACACGAGGAAGCAAGCGTCGCGCCCTCAAGACCGTATGCGATCGAGCCGAATGCCACGCCGACGCAAAGCCCCTCCGGAATATTGTGGAGCGTTATGGAAAAGATGAGGAGCGCAGAGCGTTTTTTCTTGCCGAGAGCGGAATTTTGAGGCATTCGCTTTTCCACGAGAGAAAACGCTTTGTCACCTATGAAAAGCAGTATCCCACCTGAAAGAAATCCGAATATTAGTACGGTGCAAGAGGAAAAACCGAGTGTTTCTGCCATCTGAGCGGCGGGAAGCAGAAGCGACCAAAACGCGGCGGCTATCATCACGCCCGCCGCCAATCCGAGCATTGCGTCCATCACGTTTTTGTGTATATGCTTGAAGAAGATAACGAGGGAAGCGCCGAGCGCTGTCACTCCCCATGTAAAAAGCGTTGCAAAAAGCGCTTGAAGCGAGTGGTCAAGCGAAGAAAACCATTGTATCATACGTCACCTCTTTGCGGAGTTCCCCGCAAAGACAGGATATGACAAATTTTGCGTTTGTGTGATAATAAAATTGTTGGATAAAAACTCTGATATAGGCAAAACTCGACAATTACTGCATTATGTGTTATAATTATTACATCAAAAAATTCAAGGAGATTGCTCAGCTATACGCGGAGTACACAATAGCGACCTTGGAAGAGAAAGGAATCGTTTACCTTGATGGTTGGGGAAGCATAAGCCCCTCTTTAGAGCTTTCTGCAACTATCAGAGATTATAAAGATGATATACCTATATTCCATTGTTCTTCACCTATGCGGCTGTATTCATCGTTGAAATAACCGAATAAACAAAAAAGCAGTTGCGTGAGCAACTGCTTCAGACTGAAGACAAGACCGCCGAAGCGGTCTTGTTTTTTAGCCTATTTCGTTTATTTTTGCAAGAGCAATGTCAGGGTAGTCTGTGATGATATTGTCAACACCGACCTCGGCAAGGTGCCTCATGATACCAGGTTTGTTTGCTGTCCAAGCGTTTACCTGCAAACCGTGGGCGTGAGCTTCTTTAACATAATCTATGCCGATTTCTTCGTGCATATATATCTGATTATATGAGGGATGAAGCGCCGTAAAGCCTGCAAAGCGTGCGTATACCCAAGGATACATCATGTTGAAAGCATAGAGCGCACCTGTTTTATTTTCGGGGTTGATCTCTTTGATGCGAGTGAGCTTTAGGTGATCGAAAGAGGAATATATGATGCGATCCTGCATCTTATATTCGCGCACAAGGGAGTCGATGGCTTTCATGTACGCGACGGAGCCTTCCTTCATCTCGATGTTGATGGTCATATCCGTGTTTTTGAAAAGGTCGAGTATTTCCACAAATTCAGGAATCTTTACAAAGCCGAATTTATCACCCCATTCGCCGTTGAAGTTGTATGAACGGAGAATATCAAAGCTCGTTTCGGATATTTTCGCGTCAACGCCTGACATACGGAGAATGTTATTGTCGTGGTGGATAACGAGTCTGCCGTCTGATGTTTCGTAGATATCAAGCTCTATTCCTTGTGCGTTCATTTCTATAGCTTTTTCAAAAGAGAAAAGTGTGTTTTCGGGAGCATATGCCGATGCGCCTCTGTGCGCCATAACTTTTGTTTTCATAACGTTTTCCTTCGAATTTAGATTTTTTTACCGTATCAACGATCAGAATGAAATTTTTGTTTTGAGAAAGTTCTTTGGTTACTTTCTTTCAAGAAAGTAACGCCTGTTTAAGATCTGCGATGAGGTCGTCCGCGTTTTCAAGGCCAACGGAAAGACGCACGAGGTCTGCGGATACGCCTGCCGCTTCAAGCTCTGCGTCGTTCATCTGGCGGTGAGTTGCGCTTGCGGGATGCAGACAGCAAGTGCGCGCGTCCGCAACGTGAGTTTCGATGGAAGCAAGTTTGAGCTTCTTCATAAACGCTTCCGCAGCTTTTCTGCCGCCCTTCACGCCGAAGCTGATAACACCACAGGAGCCCTTGGGAAGATACTTCTGCGCAAGAGCGTAGTCTTTGTCGCCTTCAAGAGCGCTGTATTTAACCCAAGTGATGTTTTCGTTTGTGGAAAGGTATTCTGCGATCTTCTTTGCATTTTCACAATGGCGTTCCATACGAACGTGGAGACTTTCAAGACCGAGGTTGAGAATGAAAGCGTTCTGCGGGGACTGGATGGAACCGAAGTCGCGCATGAGCTGAGCCGTTGCTTTTGTGATGAAAGCACCTTCAAGACCGAAGCGTTCCGTGTAGGTTACGCCGTGGTAGCTGTCGTCGGGAGTGCAAAGACCGGGGAATTTATCGGGGTATTTTGTCCAATCGAACTTGCCGCTGTCAACGATGCAGCCGCCGACACCGGCGCCGTGACCGTCCATATATTTTGTTGTGGAGTGCGTAACGATGTCTGCGCCGAACTCAAACGGTCTGCAAAGAATGGGCGTTGCAAACGTGTTGTCTATAACGAGCGGAACGCCGTGAGCGTGCGCCGCGTTTGCAAAACGCTCGATATCGAGGACAACGAGAGCGGGGTTTGCAATGGTTTCGCCGAAAACGGCTTTTGTGTTGGGGCGGAACGCCGCTTCAAGCTCTTCGTCTGTGCAGTAGGGGGAAACGAAAGTGAATTCGATGCCCATGCGTTTCATCGTAACGGAGAAAAGGTTGAACGTGCCGCCGTATATCGTGGAAACGGCAACAACGTGGTCGCCGCAGGAAGCGAGGTTGAAAATGGCGTAGAAGTTTGCCGCCTGACCGGAGGAGGTGAGCATTGCCGCCGTGCCGCCTTCCAGCGCCGCTATTTTTGAAGCGACGTAATCGTTCGTGGGGTTCTGAAGACGCGTGTAGAAATAGCCGCTAGCTTCAAGGTCGAAGAGCTTGCCCATATCTTCACTTGTGTCATATTTGAACGTCGTGCTCTGAATTATCGGAATCTGTCTGGGTTCGCCGTTACCGGGAACGTAGCCCGCTTGTATACATTTGGTTTCAATACATGTGTCTTTGAAATCTTTCATTAAAGTACATTTCCTCCTTATGGGAATATAAACATCTTTATTATTATATCACTCTATTGCCGTCAAGTCAACGGGGATAAGCGGAGAAATCACGTTTTTTGAAAGAGTAAACCAATTATTAACAACGATGAATTTTGAGTGCGGAGCCTCTTTTTTTGTGGAAAACATTACAGGGACCGACATAAATGCCGGTCCCTGCGGATATATTACATACCTATACAAAGGAGAAAATCCTTTACTCTTGCCAAAATTTCGCGCGCGTCGCGGTATATCTGCCCTGCGTAGGTGTGCACGTCAGCGCTTGCGCCGACGGCGTTCATGCCGAGCTTCTCCGCGGAATAGAGCGCGCGGTAAAGGTGATATTTCTGCGTTACGAGAACGCATTTTTCCACGCCGAACACTTCTTTTGCGCGCGTGACGGTTTCTATGGTGGAATACCCCTCGCCGTCCGTGATGATATCATCTTCCGCAACGCCGTGTTCGACGGCATATTTTTTCATGTAAGTTACCTCTCCCCATTCGCCGCTGTCATCTCCCGAAAGCAGGAGCGCCTTAACGACCCCGCTTTCGTAAAACTCGATAGCTGTATCCATTCTGTCTTGCAGCATAGGGGAAAGTGTGCCGCCCTCGTGTACTTTTGCGCCGAAAACGACGGCGACCTCATAGCTGTCCTCCGCGGAAAATTCGCGGATATCTCCTTTTACGGAGCCTATAACGACGGCGTTTATAATTCCCACGGCGGCAATGAGCAGAATACCGAGGGAAAGGAGCACGGTGAGAGCGATGATGATAAACTTCCTTTTTTTCGACATTTTACATTTCTTTTACACGCATATCAACGTTATGGCGGAAGTTGATAAGCTTGCGGGAATATTCCGTATCCATATACGGGCTTGTGATGATGAAATCCGCCGTGGAGCGGTTGTTTGCGATCGGTATATCGTAAACCTGCGCGATGCGGAGGAGCGCTTTAACATCAGGGTCGTGGGGCTGTGCTTCGAGCGGGTCGGAAAAGAAGATAACGAGGTCTATCTTTCCGTCAACTATTCTCGCGCCGATCTGCTGGTCGCCGCCGAGAGGTCCGCTGTTGTAGCCGCGCACGGGGAGCCCCGTTTTATCGGAAACGAGCTTTGCCGTCGTACCCGTGCCGCAAAGAAAGTGGTGTTCCAATATCTTTTTGTTTTTAAGGCACCAATCAACAATGTCTTTTTTCTTGTTATCGTGGGCGATGAGGGCGATGCTCTTTTGAGCGGGAAGCGCACATTCAACATATTCGTTTTCAAACATAAAAAAATCCTCCGTTTTTGAAAAAAATATTATGTTTCTTTCATTTTAGCACAACAAATTTTGGTTTTCAATATAAATTATATGAAATCTTCATGCAAAAAAAGACTGGTTGACAATATTTATGGCACATGATAAAATAATGAAAAACACTTACGGAGTGGTAATCATGGAAAAAGCTCATAAAATCATAATAGGTCTTTTGGTCGTTACGCTTTGCGCAGTGCTCATTTTCGGCTTTTCTGTTTACAGCAAGCTTTCGGAGCGGATAGACGGTCTTTATTCCCAAATATCCTCGCTCAGATCGCAGGTAAACGACGTTTCCTATAAAGTGTCGTCGATAAAAGACGATATTCAAGACGCCATAGAGGAGGAATCAA
The DNA here is from genome assembly GCA_045121315.1 of Eubacteriales bacterium. Lineage (GTDB taxonomy): Bacteria > Bacillota > Clostridia > Oscillospirales > CAG-272 > UMGS731. The sequence continues at coordinate 4,138 of JBGVFW010000305.1, read as the reverse complement.
GCATAATTTCCTCATATTCTGCGGTGCAGGGCAATATGGACGAAAGCTATTGCCGCGATATCACTTTCACGGTGTCGCCCAAACAGTATACTGAGTCTACGACAGCAACTCTTTACGTCGGCGGCAGGGAGATTCTCATGCAGAAAAACGGCGCTATGTTTTCCGTTACGGCTTCTTTCCCCGTTAATGAGATTTACAAAAGCTATTCCTTCGCATTCGAAACGGACGGCATTGTAACCATGCAGAAGGTGGACGATTTTCTTGATTGCGACGTGGGACATCCATATTTCGGCGCGTATTATACGGGCTCTTATTCCGTGACGAAAAATTCCATCAACGTTAATAACAGTATAAGCATATATAACGACTCGCCCGAAAGCGCGCCCTCTTCCGCGCGCGTATATATCGCGGACGAAAACGGCAACGTGCTTTGGGAAAAGGACTGCACGGGCGTTGTAAAAGAAGCGGAGATAGAGGTAAACAAGACGTTTAAAAACGCGAAGTTTTTGTATTTTTACAGTGAATATACAAACAAATACGGCTTGCGTTTCGAGGAATGTTTCTTCCTTATGAGCGGTGACGGCGAAAACGGCGAGTTTTTAAGCGCGCCGACGGTCTATTACCCCGACGGTACGAAACTGGAATGGGTATATTTTGAATAGTAAAAAGAACAAAGTTGACTACGTCAACTGTAAAGAATGCCCGAAAACGGACATTCTTTGTTTAAGGAAAACTTTGTTTGAACACAAAAAAGGCATGGTAACGTGCCTTTTTGATATCGCAAAAAATCAAAGTGTATTTAAGGGCTCCTTCTACCACTTCTTGAAATATATAATAGAAACCTTGATTTTTCAAAAACAGAGCATGTTTGAGAAGTTTTCTCGTTATTTTCGTAAAACATGGAAACTTCTTGTTGATTTTTGTGCATTTTTTGTGTATCATATAGATAATAAAGAGAATTTTTATTGAGAGGACGAATAAATATGAATATACGCGAAATACAGGACGAAATCATAAGACTCAAAAAAGAAAACGATATTTGCATTTTGGCTCACAGCTACGTCGGCAAGGACGTGCGCGAGGTTGCCGACTTCACGGGTGACTCCTATAAGCTCAGCGTGCTCGCAAAAGACGTAAAGCAAAAAACAGTTCTCATGTGCGGCGTAAGATTCATGGCGGAAACCGTGAAAATTCTTTCTCCCGAAAAGCGCGTGCTTCTTTCCAACGGCACGGCGGGCTGTCCCATGGCGGAACAGATGAGCAAGGATTTTATAGAGAGCGTTAAGCGCGATCACCCCGGTTACGCCGTTGTCGCTTACATAAACACCACGGCGGCGCTCAAAACGGTTTGCGATGTTTGCGTTACTTCCTCCTCTGCCGTTCAGATCGTTAAAAATATAGATAATAAGAATATAATCTTCATTCCCGATTGCAACCTCGGCGCATACGTTGCCGCGCAGTGCCCCGACAAAAATATCAAACTTTTGCAGGGTGGCTGCCCCATTCACGCAAGCATTCCTGCTGAGGAAGCGGAAGCGATGAAAGCAGCTCACCCCGAAGCCAAGCTCCTTGTTCACCCCGAATGTCTGCACGTTATCAGCAAAATGGCGGATTACGTAGGCTCTACGGCGGGTATACTCGATTACGCGCGCAAGAGCGACGCCAAAGAGTTTATCATCGGCACGGAGATAAGCATTGCCGAACAGCTCCAGTACGAGTTCCCCGACAAGCGCTTCTATCCCATGTCCGCGAAGCTCATCTGCCCCGATATGAAGGCTACGACGCTCGTTGACGTTTACAACGCCGTTCGCGGTATGGGCGGCGAAGAAATAGAGCTTGAAGCCGACGTTATCAAAGCGGCTCGCGGCTGTATCGACGAAATGATACGTCTTGGCGGCTGATAAAGATAAGGATATTTTCAAGGTGTGCGGGGACGTACACCTTGTTTTGTTTTTAAGAAAGGAGCATCACCTTGAAAAAAATTATTTCCGTATTACTGTCGGTTTCACTTTTTTGCGTATCTCTGTGCGTTCCCACGGCGGCGGCAAACACCGTCACTGCAAAAGTGAGCGTCGGAGAGAAAAACATTGAGCTTGCTCCGAGCGAGGGCGTTTTCTATCTCCCTGCGGCGGCAGACGTGACGAAGGTCGCGCTTTCTTGGGGGAGCGGCGCGCTTTCATATAAGAGCGCGGACGGCGCGTACAGTGGCACGCTTAAAGCGGGGCAGACGCTAGAACTTTCGCGCGCAAAGAGTACGGACACGCGCGGTGCCGAGTGCTATAAGCTCACGCTCACCTTCGGCGGCGAGAGCGGCGAATATACTTTTTACGCGGACGAAAACCTTGCTTCCGTTTTCGTTCAGACCTCAAAAGGTCTTTCCTATATAGAAAGCTCCAAAAATAACCGCGATAAAGAAGCGAAGATAACCGTCGCGGACAAAGACGGCAATGTCGAATACGCGGACACGGACGCGACCGCAAGCGAAATAAAAGGCCGCGGCAACGCGACTTGGACGTATTACAAAAAGCCGTACCAGATAAAGCTTTCCGCAAAGACGGAGCTTTTGGGTATGGACAAAGCAAAAACGTGGATATTGCTCGCAGGTTACACAGACCAATCCGCACTACACAACGCGCTCGCGTTTGAGCTGGGCGATGCTCTCGACATTCCTTATAATATTGAATATCGCTTTGTAAACCTCTATATCGACGGCGAATACAGAGGTCTGTATATGCTCTGCGAAAAAGTGCAGATAGACAAGAGCAGAGTGAACATCACCGACCTCGAAAAAGCGACGGAGGAGGCGAACTCCGGCACGGATATTTCCACGCTTTCGCAGACGACAGTCACAAGCGGAGCTCTCATAAAAAATACGGTGCTTACGTCTTATACGTACACTGTGGGCGTGAAATCCCCCTCGGATATTACGGGCGGCTACCTTGTGGAGCTTGACAACGGACGCGGCGTTTCCGAGCCCTCGCACTTTAACACGGAAAACGGCAACACGTACGTTGTAAAATCCCCCGAATACGTGAGCAAAGAGGAAATGGAATATATCGCCGCGCTTTTTGCCGAAATTGAAGAAGCGATATATTCCGAAACGGGATATAACAAAAAGGGCAAGCATTACAGCGAATATATAGATATGGACAGCTTTGCCTCCGTTTATACGGTACAGGAATTGCTCAAAAATTGGGACGCGTTCCTTTCAAGCCTGTTTTTCTTCAAGGACGCGGACGAGGGCGGCGTGACGGCGAAGATATACATGGGCCCTCTTTGGGACCTTGACAATATCCTCGGCAATATCAATTTCAACGAGGAATTCGGCACGGACACGGCGTATCTTTGGGCGCAGAACGGCGTTTTCCAAAATTACTCGCGTAAGTATGCTTTCTCGCTTATGAAGCATACGGATTTTGCAAATGCGGTTGCAAAAAAATATCAGACGGCATACGCGAAAACGCAGGAATACCTTGCCGCGGGCGGATTTATCGAAAGCTCCGTTGATGAAATATATTCCTCCGTTATGATGGACAGAACGCGCTGGAAGATGTATGACAACGATTCGTGGCTCCTTACTTCGGGCGGATACAGAAAATCCTCCGTAAAATTTGTTTGGTTTGCAGAATACGGCACGGCGGACGATACGTCACAGGAAACGGCGCTCGGCTTTATGCGCTACTATCTTTCTTCGCGCGCGGACGCGCTTCTTACCTCTATCGGCACGGTGAAGGAGGAAGAACCGAAGCAAACGACCGAAGCTATGTCTGCGACGGCTCAGACGGTATCATCGACCTCCGCAGCAACTACGGCGGAGCAGAGTGCTTCGACCTTTGATACCTCAAGCACACAGGTGACGGAGCCTGCGGCATCGAATTCGGGCGCGGCACCCGTGGTTTGGAGCGTCTTCGGCATTGCCGTTGTGCTTATTTGCGGCGCGATACTCATAATTACAAAGAGAAAACGGTAAAATAACACTAAAAACGGGAGGGCAGCCTCCCGTTTTTTGCGTTATTTGCGATATTCACGGAACTTGTTTGAAGCGGTGTGTCGAAAATTGTCGTGCTATGCGAGCGGTAGCCGAGATATCGGCGCACCATGGTGTGAATTTTTCGGGAGGAGCAAGCCCCTCTCTTAC
>JBGVFW010000304.1:0-6188 GCA_045121315.1 Eubacteriales bacterium | reverse complement strand
GTTGTGTTCCTAAGGACACAACGCCAACTCTATTCGCCAGCGGCGAGTTATATTGCTTCGCAGTTATATTCGTCTTGCGACGAGTGGTATTCGCTACGCGAGTTAATAGGCGAATAGAATATCACTTCAAGGCAACGCCTTGAAATATCACTTTTGCGGCAGCAAAAATATCACGCTGTCGTAGACAGCATATCACTAAAAAACTATCAGGAAATGCGCACTTACTCACCACGAACGTGGTGGTGCGATAAAATAACACACCGCCGAGAGCGACCAAAGGGTTACTCTCGGCGGTGGTTCGTTATTTCTTCAAAACAACATAGGTCGTAGGCATTTCAAGCGGATGCCAAGCGGTACTCAAAAATTGCTTGTCAATGAGAGTTGCTGCGGGAATACATACGGTATCCACAAATTTTTCCACCGAAATAATTCCTTTGACTTGCTGTTGTAAATGCTTAGGGGTATGCGCACTTAAAATTTTGGCAGAAACTTGTTCGATTTCTTGAATGATTGACGCAAGGTCAGTTGAAATAAATTTCTCGACCATATTTACAATAATATTGTACTGCTCAAACGTGTAAATCGGGGTTGTTGCGCGGTAAGCTTCGTTCGCTTTAATAACATATCCTTTTTTTATCATATCCGCAATAATTTCAAGATCATACTCGCCAAAACACTTGTTTTCACCACGGCAAATGTCACAAAAAATATTGATATATCGCTCGTTACCATAAAAATCAGAATGGTTTCCTTTGACGTTTTTCAGATAATCAAAGAAGCACAGTTCCTCTTCTTGTTTTCCATTCAAAGTGCAGTAGTTGAATGTATGATTATTATTATGATTTTCAACACACCATAAATATGCGGATTCTCCCCAACCCGTTTTAGGCATTTGATAATCATCTTCTCGATACATATACACAATCATTCTACAAAGAATTGATGCAAGTTGCCAACGCAAAGTATTAGTCGAAAAATCACAACCTTTGAAGCCGATCTTTTTATATTCATCCAGCTTGTCGCTGATGAAGGGTTCAATTTTTTCGGCAATTTGTACGTGATATTTTGCAACTGCACGTTCAATTTCGTCGGCGCATTCGGATGTAATAACAATAACGTTTGATTTATAATGATTTCCGTCTCTGATTATGATTTGCTTGTTTTCGAGTTCTCTAATTTCATCGTCAAGATACGGGAGCGGGATACCGGTTTCCAAACTGATTTGCTGAACTGTAAGTGCGTCATTATAGCAAGCGCTAACGATATTCTGTTTGATCTTACTCTGCATAAACTGCCAAAATTGATTAGGACCTTGACCGCTATACATCGGAATCAATGTTTTCGGATTGTAACTAAGTTCTCCAAGATTTCTTTCCATATTCATTCCTTCTTTCAGTATTTTTCTTGATTTGAAAAGCAGATATTTTACCATGCTTTCGGAAATGTTAAGTACAGAGGCGATTTCCAAACAAGAACGATCTTCAATGTAATACAAAATTGTTGCTTTTCGATATTTTTCGGATAGCAAAGTCAGTTCGCGGCGAAGAAAATATATGTCCCCGGTGTTGTCTTCCGGCAAATCATCCTCTGACGCAACATCTTCCGTTAACTCACAAGTGTTATTTTGTAGCTTTTTTCTGTACCACTGCTTATAAACATTTCCTGCAACTCCCCACATAAAAGCGTAAAAGGCTTTATCGTCGCGAATGTTTTTAGCTGACTTTATTAGCTCATACAAAATGTCTTGTGAGAGATCTTCAGCTTCTTCTCGCGTAGGCGTTTTAGCCATACAGTATGAGAAAATAGTTTTAGACACCTCTGATATCTTTTTTCGAAGTTCGTTTTCGTTCATCTGCTCACCTCCTTGTTGGTTTTTAGAAGCTTCTGCCTTAATAGTGAAAGAAAAATGATTTGGTTAATATTTTTTCGCAAGTATTATATCATAAACTTGTGAATTAGTCTATAATAAAAGCATTTGTGTCTACAAATGTAGTGCTTGTCAAGAAAAAAGGATAGAGATTGCATGTTGCTTTCTCTATCCTTTTTCCCGTAGGTAGATAATGTATTTTATTGAATCTCAAAACTGTCCTTAAGAATACGGCGCATAGGTCATAGCTTTTTTTCTTTTCATTTTTATACACTTCTGAAACCTCTGCCGATTATCTCGCTCGTCGTCGTGATGATGATAAACGCGTTGGGGTCTATTTTCTTTATATAACTGCGCAGACGATAAGCTTCAATACGCTTGCAGACTGTATGTATAATCATCTTTTCGCTGTTCGTGTAGCCGCCGACAGCACCCGTGAACGTTGAACTGTGGCGAAGCTCTTTGATGATATACTGATTTATCTCTGCACCCTTATCCGTGATAACAACAAAATACTTGCACGCATTGATGCTTTCAATAATGGAGTCAACGAGGAACGCCTTCATGAAAAGGCCGAGAACGGAAAGAAGCCCCGCCGTTATTCCGAAAACGATGAAAGAAGACGCCGCAATAAGCCCGTCCGAAACAAGAAGCGCCTTGCCTTCGTCAAGGTTCGTGTACTTTTTAAGGATAAGCGCCACGATATCTGTGCCGCCCGAAGACGCTCCGCAGTTAAAGAGAATAGCGGAGCCGAACGCCGTAAGCAACATGGCGTAAACAAGTTCCATAAGAGGCTGGTCCGTCAAGGTGCCGTTCGCAGTCACGGCAATTGTGCTGCCGTCAAGCGGCAAAATAAGTTCCAAAACATATGTCAACACAGAATAAAGTCCGCTGCAAAATACCGTTTTTATACCGTTCATCTTGCCAAGAAAAATAAAACCAAGGATAAGCAAAAGAGTGTTCAAGATCATGATCCACAAGCCGGGAGAGATAACGGGAATAAGTTTGCCAAGGATCGTACTTACGCCGCTGACGCCGCCCGTTGCAAAACCGTTAGGAATCTTAAAAAAGTAAACGCCGACTGTCGTTATGGTAATTCCGATAGCCATCAAAAAATATTCCTTGAAAGCGCTGAAAAACTTGCCGTTTTTATTTGATTTTTTTTCTTTCATATAGAGCTTCCCCTTAATGTAGTATGTATATTATAACAATAACCAAAGCAAAAAACAAGATGCAATCTACACAAAAGTCACAAAAAATATTTTCGGAAGAAAAAGGTGCGATAAATCGCACTTTCCGAACCGCAACAACTTCTTTGGAAATATTTATTTTCTCTCAAATCCGAGAAATCTCGTGCCTTGAAACGATAAAACGCCGAAATCACCTTCCACAAGCAAGCCGTATTCAGAATGTGGAACGGTCAGTTCCATTCTGTCGCCGCTTGCAACTTGGAACGTAACATGATAACTGTGAGAATGATGATGATTATGGTAATGTGTACTTCTGCGTTTTGCCACAACTGTGGCGTCAACGGACAAACGCGGGGCTTTGTTGTTTTTGTGCCACCCCGAAATAATCTGCACAAGAATAAAAATAAACACCGCAATGAATAAAAAATAAACCGCGAAAAACATTATTTCAAATCCCATTTTCGTCCTCCTAATATATATTCATTATATCACAAATATAAAAATTGTCAATGCGGCAAGAATGCAGAATAAAAATCCCTTTGTTCTTCCCTGCACAAGCGGGTAAAGCGAAAGGATTTTCCGCTTCTTTTCCCGCTCTTTTCTTTCGGATAAAGAAAAGACCGCTTTCGCGGTCTTTTCTTATTATTTTGTTTTAAGGCTTGCAACAACAGCTTCAAATTCTTCCTTGATCTCTTTTTCGGGAGCAGGGGTAATGAGGCTGACAACAATAATGCAAAGCAAGGAAATAACAAATGCAGGGAGCAATTCGTAAATTGCAAATACGCCGCCAAGTTCCGCGATAACGTATTTCCAAACAAATACCATCACGCCGCCGGAAATAATTCCTGCAAGCGCACCCCATTTATTCGTGCGCTTCCAGAAAAGAGCGCTAAGGATCAACGGACCGAAAGCAGCACCAAATCCCGCCCATGCAAAGGATACGATCTCGAAAACAGAGCTATCGGGGTTCCAAGCAATAATCATGGCAATAAGAGCAATAACGAGCGTTGTAAGACGCGCCACCCACATCTGCATATTTTTAGAAATATTCTTCCAAACGAAACGTTTAATAAGATTTTCGGAAACAGAGGAGGAAGCCGCCAAAAGCTGGGAGTCTGCCGTGGACATTGTAGAAGCCAAAATGCCTGCCAAAATCAAGCCTGCGATAATAGCCGCAAAAGTATCAAGATTGCCAATAGCGTCCGCCATATAAATTATGATACGTTCGGGATCAAAGCCTTCCATAGTCAAAAGGCCGTTTGAATCAGCAAAAGAATAACCTATAACACCGATGAATATCGCAACCGCCATGGAGATAAGCACCCAAACAGTAGCAACGCGGCGTGAAAGTTTGATCTTGTTGCTGTCTTCGATAGCCATGAAGCGAAGAAGAATGTGAGGCATACCGAAATATCCAAGCCCCCACGCGAGAGTAGAAACGATAGGAAGAATACCGTAGCTTCCGTCCGTACCCGTCAAGCTGAAATAATTGGAGAAGGAAGTAAAGCCTTCGATATTGCGGATACTTTCGGCAACGCCTGCAACGCCGCCTGCATTTTCAATACCAAAGCAAATAATAACAAAAAGTGCAAGAGTCATAACGATAGACTGAACAAAGTCCGTCGTAGAAGCAGCCAAAAAGCCACCGATAACCGTATAAAGCACGATTACAATACCGCCGACGATCATCGCAACGTGATAATCAACGCCGAAGAAAGAGTTGAAAAGTTTACCGATAGCGGCAAAACCGGAAGCCGTGTAAGGAACAAAAAATACGATGATCACGATTGCAGACAACCCTGTCAGCAATCCGCTCTTATCGCGGAAACGGTCCGACAAAAAGTCCGGGATCGTGTTCGAGTTCGTACGCTCGGAATAATGGCGAATTCGTTTTGCCACAATAAGCCAGTTAAGATAAGTACCGATAGCAAGACCGACAGCCGTCCAAAAGGCCTCTGCGAAACCGCCGAATATCAAAGCTACGCCCGGCAAACCCATAAGGAGCCACGATGACATATCGGAAGCCTCCGCACTCATTGCCGTAACGAAGGGTCCAAGTTTTCTGCCGCCCAAGTAAAAATCGTCTATTGATTTGTTCTTTTGAGAACATTTTACGCCAATGTATATAACGTATACCATATAGCATATTATGGCAAGCAATATCATGGTCGTTTTCATAATTTTGTCATGTCCTTTCTTTTTTGAACATTTTTGCTCGAAAAGCAAATTTAATTGAAAAAAGCCTAACGATTACGTTAGGCTTTTTCCTTTTGGCGCCCAATGTTGGACTCGAACCAACGACCCCCTGATTAACAGTCAGGTGCTCTAACCGACTGAGCTAATTGGGCAAATATTCATATGTTTGATGTGTTAAAACTCCGTTATCTCATCGAAAAGTATAATTTCATCGAGGGCGACACGGCAGTCGCATAGCCTTTTTGCACACAAGATAAATCTTGTTTCAAAAACGCTTGCTTCGTGCCTTTTTCGTCGTCAAAACAATCATTTAGATTGTTTTTCCTCGAAAACTAACCGACTGAGCTAATTGGGCAATATAGATAAGTAAAAAAGAAAAAGTTGGCCCCGACCTATTTTTCCGGGTCGCTTCCAACCGAGTATCTTTGGCACTGCATAGCTTAACTTCCGTGTTCGGAATGGGAACGGGTGGACCCTATGCGTTAAAGAGACCAACTATTCTTTTATGTGTTAGCATCGACCTATTTTTCCGGACCGCTTCCAGTCGAGTATCTTCGGCACTGCATAGCTTAACTTCCGTGTTCGGAATGGGAACGGGTGGACCCTATGCGTTAAAAACACTAACTTTTTGTGGTGCACCTTCAGGGATTCGAACCCTGGACCCACTGATTAAGAGTCAGTTGCTCTACCAGCTGAGCTAAAGGTGCATCTCTTCCTGTGGTGCTCCATATTAACATCGAAAAATCACTGAAAACCAAATAAAGATAAGAAACTCAAAGTAGAATTGAACTAATTAGAAGTTCAAGCGCTCGGTCTATTAGTATCACTCAGCTGAACACATTACTGTGCTTACACCTGTGACCTATCAAACTTGTAGTCTGCAAGTGACCTTATTGCCTTTCGGCAAGGGAAATCTTATCTTGAAGCCTGCTTCA
>JBGVFW010000303.1:0-2008 GCA_045121315.1 Eubacteriales bacterium | reverse complement strand
GCTTTGCTCCACGGAGAAGCTCCTTATATTGGACGAACCTACGGCGGCGCTCGACCCTATCGTTACTGAGGAACTTTACGAAATGACGAAAAAGCTTAACTCCGAAATCGGAATTTCCATAATCATGGTTTCACACGACGTTGCGGCGGCAACGAAGTTTGCAAACCGGATACTGCACATTAAGCACGAACAGCTTTTCTTTGGATCGACGGAGAAATATCTTGAAACCGACCTTGCAAAGGCATATATGGGAGGACACGGAATTGTTGGCTGATTTTTTTGAATATCTGAAAATGGACTTCGCTATGCGCGCGCTTATCGTGGGCCTTTTGCTCGCGGTCTGCTCTGCGCTTCTCGGCGTTTGCCTTGTGCCAAAGCGTTATTCAATGATTGGTGATGGGCTTTCTCATGTCGGCTTCGGAGCGCTTGCCGTGGCTTCCGCTTTGGGAGCAGCGCCGCTTGCTGTGGCTTTGCCTGTCGTGGTGGTCGCTTCGTTTTTACTTCTTCGTCTGCGCGAAAACGGCAAAATAAAGGGTGACAGCGCTATTGCTATGATATCCGCTGGCGCACTCGCTATTGGTGTTATGATAGTTTCGCTTACGGGAAGCAACACGGATCTCAACAGCTATATGTTCGGCAGTTTGCTTTCGATAACTAAAACAGACTTTTGGACGGCGCTTGTGATATTTCCCATCGTAATAGTGGTCTTCGCTGTTTTCTATACGCAGATATTTGCTGTTTCACACGATGAAAATTTTGCGCGCGCTACGGGTATGAAAGCGGGATTTTATAATACGCTTCTCTCGGTGCTCATTGCAGTGACGATCGTAATCGGTATGCGGCTTATGGGAACGCTGCTTATCTCCGCACTCATCATTTTTCCATCTATTTCCTCTATGCGTGTGTGCAGAAGCTATTTTGCAACGGTTGTTGTAGCTGTGTCGGTTTCTGTTGTCAGTTTCCTTACGGGAATGATAATGTCATTCTCGCTTTCCACGCCCATCGGTGCGTCTATTGTGGTTTGCAATATTGCGTCTTTCTTTGTGATGTCGGTGATAGGTGCAGTGAAAAAGAAAAGAGCTTAATACAAAAAAATCCTGCCGTAGGCAGGATTTTTTGCTTTTTGTGCGGGAAGAGCAAGCCCCTCCCTTACCGATGTGACACGCCAGGGGGCGTGAGCGCACTTGCGATGGAGTTTAGAAAAGTTTCTTTGCCACTTCTGCGAGAGCAGCGTCCGTTTTCTCCGTGATTTCGATACCGTTGAAAAGCTGCCATTCTTCCACGTGAGTTATGGACTCACCCTTGGAAAGAGTTTTGAGCGGAGAGAGGGACTCAACTTCTTCAAAGAGAGTGTTTGTAAAAATCTCTGTGGAACAACCGTTGTCGGGGTAATTTGCACCGTGCTGATATTCAGTGGACTTAACAAGCGCTTGACCCTTGTTGATATAAGCCGCTTTACCTAGAGTGTTATTAAAGCCGATTTTAAGGTTGCACTCAGCGTCTTTGCTCTGGGAAACGGTGATGTATTTGTCCGTGATGCTCATGCGTTTATCTGTCATACGGGTGTAGGGCCAAATGATGAGCGAACGGTTTGCAAGAAGTCCCGTGTCTTCCGCGGGCTGAGCTACAAGAGCCGTACCGCCGGGAGCCATAACGGAAAGGCACCAGAGAGAACCTGTTACGGATTCTTTCTTTGTATTTGTGATTTTGTGTGTGAGCTTGAGCTTGGGTTCGTTTTCCGCAATCTCAACTCTCATGGATATCTGAATACCCGAAACAGCCTGAACTGAAGGTGTGAATTCGGCACCGTTTGCGAATGTGCTGTAAACGACCTTGTCGTTATCGGGATAATATGTAACGGGGAAGCTTTCGGGACTCATCCAAACGCGGTGACCGCCGTAGATGTACCACTTTTTGTCTGCGCCGAAGACGGAAGAAACGTCTTCGGAAAAACTTCTTTCGACGTCTTCGAACATCATGTTTTCTTTTCCTGCAAGGTTGCATTTGA
>JBGVFW010000302.1:0-5180 GCA_045121315.1 Eubacteriales bacterium | reverse complement strand
GTTATCCTGTTCGGGAAGCGTTAAATTCGGCAGCAAATAATCTCCTTGACGTGTATATGTAATCTCCATTGTCAGACCTCCTTGATCTTGATTTTCTTGACTTTGGCTTTTGTGAACTTGATTATCAGTTCATCTACGATGTCGGTGTACTTACCCTGTGAGATGAGGTCGTTTCTCAATTCAATCAGGCTGTTGATAACGGCTCTGCGTTCCTCGGCAGTAAGGTAAATATGATATTTAGCTCTCATAATTCAAACTCCGGTTTCAGAAAAATTCAGCGGGCATTTCTTCTACCATTTTTCTACCAAAATTATACCAAAATGATTTTACATTATCATCTATACTATTATGCAGGGGTATCTGATTTCCAAACGGAAAACAGGATATAAAACTATATAACGTCACAGGTGATTAGATAACATTTGATTAAACCTCTATTCCGCTTCAAGTCCTTCTGCCCCTGCCAAGCAGCTCTCAAAGATGGCTTATCTAAGCCGTTTTTGAGGGTTTTCTTTTTTGCCTTGAACCCATTTCTAACGAGCTATACCCCGATTTCTAACACTTTTCTAACACTTTTCTACGCTTTTTGTAAATTTTTCCTAACGGCATTCTAACGCAGTGCCATTTTTCTGACCACGATCACCTGACTAAAAGCATATCGTCGATCACATTTGCCACCATCTTTTTCTGCGCCTGATTTGTGTGCGCATAGAAGTTCAGCGTGGTCGTCGGACTGCTGTGACCCAGCCAGTTGGCGACGTTGACGATCGACACATTCTGCTCAATCAGGTTGCTCGCCGTGCTATGCCGCAGGTCGTGCAGGCGCACCATCGGCAAATCGCTGTTTTTCAGAATATTGTGAAAGCTTCTTGTCAGATAATTCGGCTGAATCACCTTGCCGTCCGCCCAAGTGCAAACATAGTCGCTTTTGTAATAATAACAACCCATAACCCTTGAACGCTCGATTTGCTGCTCCTTTTGCGCCATCAGCAAGTCGTATGCCTGCTGCGTCAACGGAAGCACTCGGTGGCTGCTTTCGTTCTTCGTGGTGTCTACATAGCTTCCTCCGACACCCTGCTGCAAGGTCTCCGCAATGGTAATGGTGTGTTTTTCAAAGTCAACGTACTCCCATCTCAATCCGAGCACCTCGCTCCTGCGGAATCCGTAGATGGAACAGAGCTGCACCGGCAATTCAATGACCGTGCCTTTGATCAAAATCATCAGCTGCTCCAACTGCTTCGGCGTTAAGTACTTCGCCTTGAACTTCGCCGGAGACGGCGATTTTGCCGCACTTGCTGGATTGTAAACAAGCAGCTTGTCGTGGATCGCGTCGGACAGCGCCTTGCTGATCGTCTGGTGATGGTGCTTGACGGTAGTAGAAGACAACCCCTTATCCTTCAAGGATTTATAATAATCCTCAAGATGAACCGGACACAGCTGTTGCAGCCGTATCTTTTTCTCCCGAAAATACGGGATGATATGGTTCTTCATGTTGCCCTTATACGAGCGGAAGGTGTTCGGTCTGACTTCCTTTTCGATCTTCGGCAGCCATCTTTCAAAGTAGTCGGCTAACAAAATATCGTTCGCGTTGCCGTCAAGCGCGTTCTCGGAATACTTGCTGATCTGCTGTTCCAAAAACTTCTCGGCTTTCTTTTTGTTACCTCTGGCGTTGTACCCCGTCGGTATCCATTTTGGCTTGCGTTTTCCGTTAATGTCTTTCATGTTGAGAACGGCGTACCACTTGCCGTTCTTCTGTTGGATGCTTCCTGTAATAGCCATAATTCGCTCCTTTCTCGGCTACACAGTCAATCAATCGCTGATTTAATTATACCTCTTTGCCGCTATTCTTATTTCTTTATTAGAAATTCAGCTACGTATTTTTTCGGTACAATGTAGCGTTTTCCCACTTTGATTGACTTGATTTCTCCGTCTTTCAATAATGTGTACACTGCGTTCTTGCCTATCCGCAGCATTTGCTGGATTTCCTCGACGCTGACAACGTCGGGGTAAGAATCAAAAACTCCTTCCGTAAACCTATCTTTTTTCATTTTTTCCTCCATATTATTACCAATTTCGACAAACAAGATGTGATATGATTTTTATAGCCCACAGTCCTGTTTGTTATGTGTTCATTCTACATCACGGTGAACAAAAACACATTGAGCGGAAATTGACTGAAAATTGACAGTTTTGGAGTGAGAAACATGGAGCGATGCGATTTTAGTTCTGTGATTACGATCATCAGCGATCATATCAGCGAGAGCAAGCGCGGCAATCAATCCGATTTGATGTATGCGCTGTTTGACACCTTCGCAACCGACGAGATCAACATAGAAGAAACCTTCGACGAAGGCGCAGTTTGCCGTTGGGTAAACGGTGTAAGGAAAATAAGCCCGAAAATCACAAAGTATTATTCGGACAATAACAAAAAGATTTGTCTGTCCTCCGACATAGAGCAAAATATTCTGCCGATGATGTATGACAGCGACATGGCAGTTCGGGAGATCTTCGATCTGGTGGTGTATGATACAACCATTTCCGACGGCGTAAAACAAAAACTGACCGCGGGTTACCCGTTTTCCAACAGCAAAGGAAAAGCCGATTTCCTATGCGCTGTACTCTGCTTTTCGATGGAGCGCAGCTTCATCAAACGTGAACCCGAAAAAAGCAGTCTTAAAGATTACGGCGCGCTCTCCCCTTTTGTCAAAAACCTGATTTACGGCGCAGAGGTTCCGAAGCCCTGTCGTTACTTCTGCGACAGAGCCGGAGAACAATCGGAGCTTCACTTTATGCTGAGCGAGTACGGCAAAGTGTTCCTGCAAGGCATACCGGGCATCGGCAAGAGCGAGCTTGCCAAAGCCTACGCCCAAAGCTTTAAAAAGGAATACACCAACATCATCTACATCAACTACTCGGGCAGCCTGAAAAATGATATCATCAAGCTGGATTTTGCCGAGGATTATAATGCGAACGAACCCGAAGCGGATCGGTTCAGACGCCACGACCGATTCCTGCGCAGCCTGAAAGACGACAGCCTGATTATCATAGATAATTTTAATACCGTCGCATCTGACGACGAAACGCTGAGTACGGTTCTTGCATACTCCTGCCGCATTTTGTTCACCACGCGCAGCCGCTTTGATGAATACAATGACACCTACACCGTTGAAGAAATGCCCGACGACGAACTGCTCGGCTTAATGGGCAGTCTGTATTCGGAAGCGGATAATCATTCCGAAATCCTGCGTGAGATCATCCATACGGTTCACAACCACACCTTCGCCGTTGAGTTATCGGCGCGGCTGTTAGAGGTCGGCATTTTGGCGCCGGATCAACTGTTGGAGAAACTGCGCGCCGAAAAAGCAGCGATGGACAGTGAAGATAAGATCAGCGCGAAGAAAGACGGCAAAAGCAGAAAGGCGACGTACTACACGCATATTCATACCCTATTCTCGCTGTACAAGCTCTCCAAAGTAGAATCGGAGGTCATGCGAAATCTCGCCTTAGCGCCGCACAACGGCGCACACGCAAAGTTGTTTGCCTTATGGCTGGAATTAAAAAACATGAATGCCATCAACGACCTTATCGAAAGTGGATTTGTCAAAGAATTGCCGGGTCGAATGATCGCACTTCACCCGATGATTCAGGAAATCGCACTCGACGAAATGAATCCTTCTGTTGTAAATTGCTCCATCTTCTTGCAATCCTTACAAACTATCTGCATGTGTCACGGCAACGATGTGTTGTACTATAAACAGCTATTTGAAATGATTGACTCTATCGTCGATCTAATTGATAACGACGATATGAAAACCTATCTTCTGTTTCTGGAGGATGTATTTCCGTATTGTGAAAAATATGAAAACCACCATCTCATGCAAAAAGTAACCGATATACTATCCTCGTTGCTAAAGGACAGTAACGTCGGAGCCGATAAAGACCGCGCTTTGTTATATGATTACCTCGCAATAGTAGCGGATGATCCTTTAGTTTCGATTCAGTATGAAGAACGTGCCATTTCCACGATAAAGAAAGTCCATTCAGGCAATATCGTTTTAGTTTGCAATTTATATACAAATCTCAGTCACTTCTATCACATGAGTGGAAACATCAAATCGGCTCTCGACAATATGGGCACTGCACTTCAACTCGCCAAAAAGTTTAAAATCGAAAATCATCACGACAATCTTGTCAGGAGAAGGAACTATGCTACTTTCCTTGTTGCTGCGGGGCAACCGCTATATGCTTTGGCAGAGCTAATGAAGCTCAGCGAAGTCATAGAATACCATTATTCTAATCAATCCTTGGATTACGCAATGGTACAGGAAGATATGGGCAAAATATTCTGTTGCTTAGGCAAAAAAGAGCAGGCAAGTAAACATTTCAAATATGCGTTTCATCTTTATAAAATCCATTTCCAATCAGAACCAGAGCGAATAGAAGCCAAAAAACAAGAAATGATAATGTATCTTAGCATGGAAAAATTAATGTAATACTAATCACAGTCACGCACTTCGGTGTGTGGCTGTTTTTTTGTCAAAAATCAGTCAATTCTCGGTCAATGTGTTTCCTCTCTGCTTGCAATAGAATTACCGTGTAAGGTGGTGAGTAGATTGACACAATTCATAACTTCTGAAAGCCCGAGTCCCGCGCATATGGCGTTCCCGAGCTTTCTCTTGACAATGTCTGAGCTGAGCGATTCGGCAAAAATCATTTACTGTGTTCTGCTGTGTCGGGCGCAGCTTTCCCAAAAGCGCGACGGCTTTACAGACGAACACGGTCGGATATTCATTTATTATCCGATCAAGGATTTAGCCGAAGCCGTTCATAAAAGCGAGATGTCTGTCAAAACCGCGCTATCAACGCTTGAAAAGCATGAGCTTATTGTGCGCAAGCGTCAGGGCGTCGGCAAGGCAAACCGTATCTATGTAAAGTTCCCCGTCGACAGAAATCTTTCCGTGAGACAGACAGAAAACTGTCTTCCTGATGGAAAGAAAACTGTCTGTCACGCGGAAAGAAAACTGTCCGGAAGATATATAGAAAGAGATAATAAGAAAATAGATAATAGAATGAGTAAGGCATACGGCAAATTTCAAAATGTTTTTCTCTCTGATGGTGACATCACTGTTTTACAACGGACGGTGCCATCGTATATAGAGTACATCGAACGTCTGTCAGCA
>JBGVFW010000301.1:0-7236 GCA_045121315.1 Eubacteriales bacterium | reverse complement strand
CATACACCACCGCTTATAAAACCGCTTACCTTGAATATGCTCAAAACGGTGCGTCTGTAAAATACTCGTCTTATTACAGCAATGCAAAATCCGCTTACGAAGCTCTTCTTACAAGTGAAAAAGCTTCCCTCAATGCAATGTATGATTTTTCAAGCCTCACAGTTCCCGGCAGCGGCAGTGGCTCCGGAAGTGCGGCAACAAGCGGCAGTATCGAAGCGGTTGAAGCGGCAACAACTTATACAGCATTTGCTTCAGCAGTTTCGGCAGCCCAGCTCAACCTCGCAAACCTCAGTTCCGTAGCGCAGCTTAAACTTGTAGAGGCACAGGAGGTTCTCAACTTCCTTACAAGTGTAAACAGCGTTTCTCCCACAATTTCCGCTACATCCCTGGGCGCTTCCGGTACTATATATTCCAAATATCTCGGTTTTGGCGAATACCAAAAGACGCTCTGCGCTAATATTACGGATATCAATGTTGCAGATTTTGTAAACGCTTGTGCCATTGCTTCCGCTTATATAGCGCTCGAAGATCCCACGACGAACCCCGAGATCACATCGATCTTCTCTCAGTATAAGTCTATCACATCCCCCACAAAATACTTTGTTGCCGGATTCGAAGCAGCGATTTATGCAGATTATTTGTCCTATCTTTCTCAGTCTAATGTTAAAGTAACAGGCTCATATAATACATTGACTTCCAACGCAACATTGTCCGTAACTCTTGCTGCAGGATATGGATTATCTTCTGCGACAGTTTATATTGATATCGAAGATACTTTCTTCTCTGCAGCTTGGCTCAACTCCGTTACTTTGACCGATGGTACAGTTACTTATTATGATTATTCTTCCGGAATACTTACTGTTTACCTCAGTAACATCAACACAACACAGACAACGCTCAACATTGTCCTCAACATTCCATCCACTTTTATAGGAAAAACAGTTAAATTTACTGTTTCCGGCTATATAGGTTCCGGTGATGACGCAGACCAGTTCTCCAAAGACCTCTCTCTCTCTTGCTGTTCCCACAAAGTAGCGGGCGTTCTCGTTTACGAGCAGCACGTTATTAAACCGGCTACTTGTTCTTCCGGCGGTGTTTCCGGTTACTTCTGTATGCTCTGCGGGACACGTCTTATGGCTGCAGACGGCGCTCCTTCGGATGAGATCACGATCCTTCCCTCTGCACACACACCCGGTGAAAAGGTTACAGCAGGCGTAACGAATGTTGCTTCCACTTGTACAACTAACGGTATTCAGTATTACGAATGCAAAGATTGCTACTCCGTTATATCCAAAGGTATCACTCTTCCTGCTTCCCACAACCCCAATGTAAGCACTATTACATGGAACGCTACAGCTAACACATGGAACGCTACTTGCTCCGACTGCGGCGTGACATATGATATTGCCGCTACAAAAGCTAAATGCACTTGCGAAGCTACATACGGCAAGAGCTACGCTAAGATCATCGCTTCCAAAACAGCTACTTGCGGCGTAACAGGCTACAACGTTTACGAATGCCAGCTCTGCGGTGTATCTTGGGTTGAAACGACAGGTTCCTCTCTCACATCTCACACATGGAGCGCTTGGGTAACTACAACACCCGCTACCTGCACATCCGCAGGTGTTCAAACTCGCACCTGCTCCGTTTGCAGCCAAACAGAAACGCAGAGCATTCCTACTATCGCTCACAACTTCGATGTATCTTCTTATACAGTTATTACAGCAGCTACCTGCACATCCGCAGGCGTGGCTTCCAAAACATGCTCCAACTGCGGTGCGGTTGAAACATTCGCTATCGCGATCAAAGACCACACATACAACGACGGCGTTGTAACAAAAGAAGCAACTTGTGCTGAAACAGGTGTTAAGACATATACTTGCACAGTCTGCAACATAACAAAGACAGAAACGATTGCAATCAACCCCGACAACCACGACCTTACAACAAAGGTTGAAAAAGAAGCAACTTGCGTTGAAACAGGTCTTGAAGTAACAACTTGCAGCCGTTGTGATTACAGAGAAGAAAAAGTTCTTGAAGAATCCGGTCACACATGGCGTACCGACGAAGAAACAGACAAGGTTACAAAGAAGACTTGCGTAGTCTGCAAGACAGTTTGGGAACAGACACAGACAAAGAATGGCACGATCCTTTCCATCACAGCAGGCAGCAACTTCACTCTCGATATCACAGACAGCACAACAGCTGAAAAAGACGTTGAATTCTCAATTGAAAAAGTAGAATTTCCCGAAGAAACAGTTGAATGGTTCAACGATTTCTTTGATGAAGGCGATTACGACGCATCCTATAAGGGCGCTTATACAGCTTCCCTCATCATAGACGGCGCAAAAGCTGAAGTTACAAAAGATATGAACTTCGTTATCGACCTTGGCGAAGATTTCAAGAAGAATGAGATATTTGTTGTATACGTTACAGATGAAGGCACACCTTCCGCAAAGGTTGCTGTTGAACGCGACGGTTCTTCTATTATCATCAGCGGCGAAGATTACGCTAAGTTCGCTGACAAGACTTTCATCGTTATGACAAGTAATGAAAAAGTAAGCAGTTCTCCCATCGTTGCTATCATCATCTGCGTTGCAGTAGTTGCTATCGCAGGTATCGCAGTTGTTCTTGTTGTTAAAGGCAGCAAGGGCGGCAAGAAAAACAAAGGTGTAAGAGTTTAATTCTTTAATAAAAAGCACAGACCTTTTTGGTCTGTGCTTTTTGCATATTAATATATCAACTTAATCAAAACGGTCTTCTAATTTATGAACACGATAATATTTATAACATTATAAAAAATATCGGTTCATACCTCGTAAAAAAACTTGGCAAAAGACTTCTATTGGGGGAACCTCTATTTCATTTGAAGTAAGATAAAATTTAACACAAAAAAAGCACGAATCTTTCGGTCCGTGCTTTTTTATAAAGGAGATTATTTATCACCAAAGTATCTCTTGAGAAGTCCCTCAAATGCCTTGCCGTGTCGAGCCTCGTCCTTTGCCATTTCATGAACTGTGTCATGGATAGCATCGAGGTTAGCGAGTTTTGCACGGCGACCTCGGCAGATACTTCGTCGGCAGAATAACGGCAGAAACAGACCCTATGGACGAATATAGATAAACAATAAATATCCCTCCCGTAAAAACGGGAGGGATATTTATTAGTTATTTTTTCTGAAATCATCTATCAAAACGGAAAAATGCGATACAGTTTCCACGGGAAGGCCCGAAACGTCAAGGCGAGGAACATCGTCAAGCCCCAAAAGATAATCCGTTGTAACGCCGAAAATTTTGGAGATACGCACGAGCATCTCTACGGAGGGCTGAATATTATCGTTTTCCCAATTAGATATGGTCTGCTTAGTTACGTTCAAGCGCGCGGCAAGTTCAACCTGATTCCAACCGCAAGCGCGGCGCAATTCGTTTATTCTCTGTCCTAACATAAACCCTCCAAATACATTATAATCAAATATTACAATATTATTATAAAATATTACTTGACAATATTAAAATACTATGGTATTGTAATATTGTACTTTTCGTAGTACATCGACATTTTAAACTGAAAGGAGGACAATTTTTATGGAAGAAATAACATTACAGGAGCAAAAAGATATTTTAAAACAAAAAGTACGCAAAGATCTCTTGATGTACGGAATAGTTACAGGCATCTGCGCAGTACTTATGATTTTCGCTTTGATAATGACAGGAACCGAAGAAATTTTGGATATCGGCGTAAGTAAAGCAGAATTGGTAGTTGGGATTATACTCGCACCGTTTTTGATGGCATTTATTCCCGTAGGAATCGGCGTAGGTTTTAAGTTTCTTTACCTTGTGTTCGAGAACCGGTTAAACACAAATTCTTTGTTAAAAAGAATGTTAATCGGATTGTTTATTATGTTTTTTGGACAAATCATAGGTATGATTTTATTCCCTGTTAGAGTAATCTATAATACGGTTATGCTTATAATTGTTTCAAAAAAAATAAGCAACAATATTTCTGAATAATTTTTTAACAACAAAAACAGGATGGTCACCCATCCTGTTTTTGTTGTGTTTCTATGTGTATTCAAAGGAGATTATTTTCCGAAATATCTCTTGAGAAGTCCCTCGAATGCCTTGCCATGACGAGCTTCATCGCGTGCCATCTCGTGAACTGTGTCGTGGATAGCGTCGAGGTTAGCAAGTTTTGCGCGGCGAGCGAGGTCGAATTTACCTGCTGTTGCACCGTTTTCAGCGTCAACTCTCATTTCGAGGTTTTTCTTTGTAGAAGAAGTTACAACTTCGCCAAGAATTTCAGCGAATTTAGCAGCGTGTTCAGCTTCTTCGTAAGCTGCTTTTTCCCAGTAAAGACCGATTTCGGGGTAGCCTTCTCTGTGAGCTACTCTTGCCATTGCGAGGTACATACCAACTTCGGAGCATTCGCCTTCAAAGTTTGCGCGAAGGTCTTTGATAATATCTTCGGAAACACCTTCCGTGATACCAACAACGTGCTCGCAAGCCCAAGTTTTCTTATCTTCTTTTACCTCAACGAATTTATCCGCGGGAACTTTGCACTGGGGGCATCTTTCGGGAGCGGAATCTCCCTCGTGAACGTAACCGCATACAGAACATACAAATTTTGCCATAATAATTTTCCTCCTAAAAATTGAACCAAATTTATTTTTATTTTTTAATTTTTTGATGTAAGGCATTGCCTGCAAATTCCGTGAAAAGTAATGCTCGCGGAACTGATTTCGCCGCCTACTTCATTTTCGGCGTCTTTATACCCGTTCAATGTGAGCGGGCAAAACACATCGTAAACATCTCCGCATTCATCGCAGAAAAAATGCGTGTGATTTGAAGTGTCGATATCGTACCTTTCTCTTCCGGCTGCTCCGATTTTAACTATCGTGCCTTCCGTGCAAAGCTGAGCAAGGTTTCGATAAACCGTTGCAAGGCTTATTTCGGGGTATTTTTCCCGAACTCTTTCATAAACCATGTCGGCGGTTGGATGGTCGCGCTTGGCGGAAAGTACCTCGCATATAGCGTCACGCTTATGCGAATGTTTCATCGGTGCACCTCCTTTTTAAAAACGATAACGATTATTGCTTTTGTTTACGTGTATATGATACCATGCAAATCTCATTTTGTCAATAGGTTTTATGAAAAAATTTTAAGATTTTTTCAGCATGACCTGCATCATGCAAGATAGAATAAATATATCCTTCCGCAAAATACTCCTAAAAAACATACCTTGCGTTTTTTCAATATGTCCTTATGAGCAACCGCCTAATGGGGGCATCCGGATTTGTGTCAAATATGCTTGACATCAAACTATTACTGTGCTATAATATTGTCAAATATATTTGACAGGAGCGATTTCGTGGGCAACGACAAAATGAAAGAGGTGCGAACTTCTCTCGGCTTTTCGCAGGCGGAGCTTGCAAAGCGCGTAGGCGTTTCGCGCCAAACGATCAACATGATAGAAAACGGCGGATACAACCCCACCATAGAGCTTTGCATACGCATATGCCGCGAGCTGGGAGTAACGCTTAACGACTTATTTTGGAGGGAAAACTGATGTTTTACGACGAAAGAATTGAATATGAGCGCGGGAGGATTTCCCGCAACTGCATTATCATATCCGTCATCGGTGCGCTTATCTACGGAGCGCTGAATCTTACAAATATTCTTATCTGCATCGAAAAGCCCGCAGCGCGGACTTTTCTCCACTTCGGCATAGAGATAGTTATAATATTAAGCGGCATTATCTGCCTTGCCGTCGGATTTTTCAAAGTAAAATTCGCGCACGACGAACGCACGCTTGCAGAGCGCAATATTTTTTATAATAAATCAAGCATGGTACACCTCGGCAGAACACTTGCGGCGTGGGCGTTTCTCATGCCTTTTGCGGCGGTATATCCTCTGCCGAGCGTGAATGTTTCCGCTATGCCGTATGATTACGGTCTTTCGCTCCTCTTCTTCCCGATAGTAATATATATTGTATATTCATTCAAAAAACATGAAATTTATTTCAATTATTCCATTCTCGAAAACGAGCATTATTATACAGGCGTATTAAAAAATATCGGTAAATTCGGCTTGCGCATGCTGGAACTCTTGGGAATTTCGCTTTTCGGTTTGTGTCTTTGCATCTTCAAAATCAAAGCAAAAGAGTTTTTGATATATTTTTTAGCTTTTATCATTACATATATATTCATTTTTGTAACGTCTTCTCTGCTCTATCTGCTTCTTTCCGCGCTTGAAAAATCGAGTTATGATAATCAAACGAAGCTCATTTCAAAATCCACGGTCATCTCTTTTGCTGTTTCCGTCGCTTTAACGATAGTTTCTTCGGCAATCGCCCTGAGCGCGACATCGTTCATAAATTCGCTCGAACAAACCGATGTACAAAAACTTCAATACCTCACGGGTATGACGCTTGGCGATTTTGTGGCAAAAGTAAGCTATTTTCTCAACTACATTAACTCTCTCGTCATTCTCGCTTTGGTGCTGAGCATAACGTATTTTTGCTATGAATACAGGCGCACCAAGCAAAATCGACTCTTGTCCGCTTCGTGCGCCGCTATACTGATTTTGAAAGGCTTCCGCGGCTTTTTCTCCGCGTGCTATCGCATCGTGCAAATAATCGTGATCCATGTAAGCAGCGACCCTCAAAAATACCGTGACGTTTACTTGGAACATGATCTTGCAGAACTCTATCTTTTCCTTACTTATTTGCTGAGTTTTATGGAGATCGTCGCCGTGGCGCTCATAATACTCGCGCTTGTGCGCGATAAAGCCATCGCAAAAGGAAATATCGCCGCGCTCCCCATTTTTGCTGTGCTCTGCGGTGTTGCGCTCTTCCTGGGTACACAGTTAAACGCAACCGAGTTTTCATATTTTTCGGATATTTTAGCAGTTGCAATTCCCGTCTACTGCGCCGTTCTTATCGCTCTTATCGGCAGAAAAAATGCGCCCGGTTCCAACAAATAACGGCGCTCTTGCACGGCAGAGCCAAATAATCCAAACTTTATATATTCTTTTTGCAAAAAGGTATTGACAAATTGCGCATATGAATGTATAATATTCACGTTTGATGAATATTTATTCCAAAAGGAGATTACATAAATCATGGTAAATAAAGAAAACATAAAAAAAGTCGTTCTCGCTTATTCCGGCGGTCTTGATACATCTATCATAATTCCGTGGCTCAAAGAAAACTACAACAACTGCGAAGTTATCGCGGTTT
>JBGVFW010000300.1:0-6425 GCA_045121315.1 Eubacteriales bacterium | reverse complement strand
TTTCCCTATCAGTAACAACGCCCTTGCTTTCCATCGCTCTTGCGGCCGTTCCCACGTGCTTTGTAGGGATCTTATCGATGCCTCTTTCGGCAAAACTTTTATGCTCAACACGTTCTTCGCTGCCGATTTTTTGGAGCTCTTTGTTCATCAAATTGGCAGCTCTCTCTCTCAAAAGATCCGCGATATTCAACCCTCCGTTGAATTTATTCCAGGCGCGGTTTTTCTTTCCGAACGTACCGTCCGGCAACAATTCACGCATCGTAATCATAAAATGAAGATGCAGATTCCTGATCTCGATATAGTCTTTCCCCGGCATCATTCGATTAAAATTCACTCTCTTACCGTCCTCATCTTCATACGTGTACTTATCGTGAATGTCCCATTGCACACACATACCACGTTCCGTAAGTGGTTCTGCTATACCTTGAGCAATCCTTGCGCAAGCTTCATAGCTGAGCTCATTGGGAACGGCAATTTCTACGTCACGATAAAGTTGAGCATCATATCGAACGTCATTTTTTTCGTGACGTTGCCATAAAGTTTGCGGATCTCTCAGTTCTTCAGGTGCACCCTGCGGAAGCTCAATACCTCCAGCAACACGTTCTTTTTTGTATCTAAAGTCGTGTTTCACTCCGTTATTATCAATGATTTCACTTCCGCTTCGGTAAGCTGCCGAACCGCAAGCAGTTCTTCCTTTTGCCCCCTTACTTGCGACTTTAGGGGATAAATGTAATTCCATAAATAGTCTCCTTTCGATACTTACTAAGCCCACAAAAAAGCGCCGCAGGCCGCAAACGTTGCTTGCAATGTATTAGTGCGCCCTTATGCAGGGGGCAGTCCTCAGACGCCGGACGGCTTCTTGGGTACCCTCTGTCAATTCTCTCACTGCAGCATATCAGGTCCATATATCTGTATTGTACCGCACACGAAAACAAGACTGTCAAAAAAGCACGCAAAATTCTCAAATTTGTTTGAGAATTTTTTTGAGGATACGGAACTATGAGGAGCTTTCGGCAGCAGAATGGCGCAGACGATGCTGCACCATCGAGAAGAAGGAGAACCCTTCCCGGCGCAAAAGCGCCCTCAAGGAACGAATAGAAGAAAGGTCAATTGTGGCAAATTACACGGTCAACTCCCCGGAATTTCCGGATAGTTCGACGTGGATTTTCCTCTCACCTTTCGTGGACAAAGCTTTCACCTTTAATGGACAACACGGTCACCTTTCGCTGAACTATGGCAGATTGGACGGTTTATTGCGACAATTCAGACGGTTTATTGTGAGGGATTGGACGGTGCAGAACGTGGCACTATTTGCGTCACATTGAATTTTTCTGAAAATTTTGATAAAAACCCTTGCAACGGAGAAATTTTTGCGGTATAATTTTATTAAACAACGTTGTACAACGTTCGTACAACACAGTTGTATAACAAGGAGAGCAAGGATATGAATGTGATCACGCTACGAGATTACGCAAAGCAGAATAATATCAGCTATGAGGCAGTACGCAAGCAAGTGGTGCGTTATGCCGATGAGCTCGGAGACCATATCATCAAGGACGGACGCCAGCAGTTCCTGGATGATGAGGCGGTGGCGTTCCTCGATGCCAAACGTCAGAAGAACCCAGTGGCCATCATCCAAATGGATAAGGATGAACAAATCGAAGCCTTAAGAAATGAAAAAGAAGCTCTTTTGATCAAGCTGGCGAGTGTTCAAGATGAGTTGCTGCAGGAGAAAAACAAAGTGCAGGCGTTAATCGATGAGCAGAAGGGCCAGATTGCCCTTTTAGAAGCCGATAACGAGGCTCAGAGGGTTAAGACAGCCGAAGCTGAGAAAACGATTCAGGAGATGCGTATAGAGTTGGAGAAGAAAGAAGAAAACGAAAAGGATCTTTCCAAACGTGCGGTTGAATCTGAAAACCGTCTCTCAGAGGCAACGAAAGAATTTGAGGATAAGGAATACCTGATGAAACAAGAGATCGAGCAGCTGCGCGGCCGCAAATGGTATCAACTGCTTTTCAAAAAGAACAAGGATTAAGCATGGATGAATTAAGGTCTCCGGATTTTTTGCAGCGTTGTAGTTTTGAAAACTTCAAAAGTAACGTATGTCACCAATTAAAAAACCTCGGTGATTATGATTTTTTGATTGAAACGTTAGAAAAAGACGATATCCGCACATTTTACAACAAGCAGTGGTATCCTGAAAGCTTTTATTTATTAGCTATGTTGGATTATATCAGTCGAATCAATAACATCCCCCTTTGCGAAGAATACAGCGATCTTCGCTGTTACCGTTTAAAAGAACCCTTGTATCCCTCCAGTATTATTGCACTGTCTTTGACTAATAATGACAACAATATTAAAGAAAAGTCTTTGCAAAATGCAATCCCTGAATTTCGCAGGTTCAATATCATAGAAAGTGAGATCCGAAATGTCATCTGAACAAATGAACAGTTTTACAAAAGCAAATTTGGATACTGTAGTTTGAAGCAGGCTCTTAACGGTAAAATTGTTGTTCATCATATTGGCAACTACGGAGGAGGCAGAGCCCCTTATAGTGTTCCCGAAAACGCTGAATATAGCCTTCATACATCAAACAGATATTTCTACCGTATAAGTGTTTCTTATGCTGACAACGAGATCGATAGAGAAATAAATATCACAAGTTGCGAACAGAGATTGAGAGCACGGTTAGAGGAATTAGCCGCACTTGATGAAATAAAAATAAAAAGTTTTTTATTGATAACCTATGAGCGAAAAGATCCAGATGATCCAGATACAGAAGATTGTTACCAAGAAATTTTTGAAAACGAAAATATAACGGTAATCCCGCCGACTGGATTCAGTGTTAAGATAGGCATTCTATATAAATACAAATTTGTATTTTGATAACGAGCAAAACAAGGAGTAAGCTATGAACGAGAAAGAATTACAAGAAAGCAGGAAACTGTTCGGCCAAGCCCTCGCGCAGGCTTTTGCAGAAAAATATGACGAGGAGTTGAAAGAAGCTCCCTGCTTTAGCTGTGGGGTATATCACTTCGCGCGAAAACAGTGCCCGAAACTATATCGAGCATTTTCTGCAGGCTGATCACCGGAACGTGCAGGGCATCGGCTTCCTTCAGACGAAGGACGTGGCCGGCTATCACGTCGATTACGTCACGACCTATGAAGTGTATGAGGAATACGTCTTCGACGTTCCTACAGAGCCGCACGCCCTGCTGAACATCTGGTTCTGGCATCGTAAGGACCAACCTTACGACCGAGAGCTCTACGAGCACGTCCGCACGCAGCTCCTCGATAACATCGAGCTCGTATGACAAAAAAACACCTTGTAAGATCTGCAGGGTGTTTTTCTTTGTTATACAAGCGTTATACGTTGTTATACGTACGTATAGCAACGCTTAATTCGGACATCACGTGTCCGAATTACTTTTCTCTTTTTCCTTTTCGGCTTCCTCGCGAAGCTTCTCAAGGAGCTTCATTGTATCTTCTACCGGCAAGCCGACGGCATCCGCCAACGTTGCTTTCCAGTCGAATGTCTTCTCTGATGCAGTTTGAGGAGCAGCAGCTTCTTTCTTCGGCTTTGAAGAATCGGAAGCTTTCTTTTTGGGTTTCTGTACGCTCGACGCCGCCGCAGGAGATCCGTCCCACCATTTGTAAACAGTAGGTTTACTCAAACCGGTTTCTCTGACACAATCAGCTTTTTTTCCATCCGGGTTATTTTCTCGCCATTCTTTTATAGTATTTTGCCCTGTCCCAGATCCAATCGGTCGTCCTTCTTTATTTCGCCATTCGCCATCTGGATAGTCTATTTCTTGTACACTCCTTGCTCTTTTTAAATGAATATCTTGCTTCAGACGTTTACCTTTGGGTCTTCGAGGAACGCTTGGAATGATTTCAATCCCTGATTTATGAGCAATGCTGTTACGAGGATATGTTATCATTCCTCGATCCTCATATACCTGCAGAGCGCAAAGAACGTCATACTCTGTAAAAGGATTATCCGCACGTTTGCCTCTGGCATCAAAATCCTCAAGCAAACTCCATGTATCTCTTTCAAATTCCTCCTGTGTAACAGGATTTGGGTTCTTCTTCGGATGGTAGTTACTGCATTTGATTGCATAGATAGCCAGCATCTTCAAGCAGAAGTATCTGTGGCCATCCGTCGCACCGTCTTTGATTTCACGCAACCACCAATCATAGACGTTGCGGCTCAACGCCCATTCTTTTCGGCTTTTGTCCTTATTAACAATGACTTTCTCATACCATTCCGGATATTTTTCCTTTGCTTCCTCAAGCTTCAGATTTGAACGATACACTCCCTCGATGTTACGGCTTCCCTTGAAGCTCGGCCGCATAAACTTATTCATATAGTCGATCGACACACGTCCTCCAACACGGAAAGCCACAGCTTTATCGCCTTTTTTGGTTGGCGTTCCCGGCATACGGAACCCTTGGAAGATTGACTCTTGCTGAATGGTATCCTTCGTGTGTGTTGTCGTTACGCTCTTACTCCAAATCATTTTTGTCAATTCTTCTTTGTATAAACGTAGAGATTCAATGGTGTTAGGGAAAAGCACCAACGGCTGCTCAAACTGATAATAGAGGTGAACCCCGGAACCCGATGCCACTATAAACGTTGGCTTAGGAATCCAATGTGCCTTATCCGCATAACGGTCAATCAAGTTCTCCAAACCTATCTGTTGGCCGTTTTCTTTAACTCTGAGGTTATCGAGCTCTACGCCGAGCGCATACATCACACGTGCGTTTTTACTCGCACGTGACTTGCCGGCATAACTGATCGGCGCCATTACGCAGAAATGTTTAGACTCAGTAAGCTCCCTCACCATATCCAAATCATCTGTCACCGTATGACGATAAGCTACGATCTTCTCCTTACCGTTTTTATCCTTACGTTTTTCATTCGTGATCTCAAGGGCAATGGCTGTATATTTACCATCGGTGTAAGCCCCTGCTTCATCGAGCTCACCTTCCCCGAAGATTTCTCTATAAAAATCATACGGAGAGATCTCTTCATAATATTTCGCCAATTCCAAAGCCAATACGTTCATTACAAATCCTCCTTAACAAAAATCCACAAAAGAAAAGTAGCAAAAGAAAATCGCCTGCGGGCGGGAAAGAGAGGGGCCAGGGAGCAAGACAGCGCCGCCTTAAGGGCGGCTTGAAGATAGATGCCACCTCCCTGCCCCTCTCTCGCTATGGCATATGGAAACCGTGGAAAACCCAAAGGGTTTACACACCGTTCCCACAAGCCTTCGCTCACTCACCCCCACTCTCCGTCATCTATCCTTGCTTTTTAGAGCGAGAGATATATTACTTAGTTGTCCCCAGAGGGGGCCCATTATATATATCAATATATTGTTATTAAACCCCGTGCCCCAGACCCCTCTATACTGTCCGTTATATTATCAATACAGTTTTTTTTACCTTTTGATAAAAATAAAATAGGTGAGATCTTCACCTTAAAATCCGCTTGGGTATATACGCATTTATTATACCACAAAAAAGGCGAGAAAATCAATAGTTTTCTCACCTTTTTAAGAATTTTCTGCGTTTTTAATTAGAATCTTTCCGTCGGATCTTGCTTAATGCGCTCTGCTTTTTGCGTTTTTTTCTCTTCCTTGAGGATTTCCTTCTGCTCACGCTTGTGCTCCTTCAGATCTCGCTGGTGTTGTTCAATTTCCCAACGCATTTTGCTATACTTTTCGTGAATCTCCATGCGTTCCCTCTCAAGACGATCGAGCTTCGCAACGTAAGCTTTATATTCATCAGTATTGAATATCACATCCCAAATGGAAATGTTTTTCCTGATGTAACTGATATATTCCCCCAAGTTTTTTGTTCTTCGGATGAAGTAATTGATACCTTGCTTCTTGCGGTGAATCTGATATTCATCCCACTGTATTTTGTTTGAAATGTAGATGGTTTGATTATGGATCTTGAGCTTTCCCTTATATCTCATCACCATTTGTTCGGCCGCCGCAAGCTCCTGATCGTGTTTACGAAGATCCTTTCGCATCAGCTCCACGGTGCATTCTTGCGACGGATTTTCGGGATCGCAGCCGGCCCAGCGCAAGTAATTTTTATCTTTTTCTTCCCCGGATTTATAAGCTGCAGCCACTTTATCAAGACGTTTCAGCTCTCCTGCGATAGCAGCTCTCCCACGTCTTATATCGCGGAGATAAGCAAACACGGCATCCCAATCTCGATAAATTTCCGTGCCGTTCGTCGCATTCTCTGCCTTTTGAATAAGCGAATCCAGACGCCGTGCTTGCTTATTTGCTTGCTCCAAATTATCCAAATGGATCTTGTTGAGCCATTGAATGTACATCCTATTTGTTTCCCTATCAGTAACAACGCCCTTGCTTTCCATCGCTCTTGCGGCCGTTCCCACGTGCTTTGTAGGG
>JBGVFW010000299.1:0-6750 GCA_045121315.1 Eubacteriales bacterium | reverse complement strand
TCCCTAAAGACGGTGATATTCTGTATCATGGTGAAAGCCTTAGGGATATTGATCGCGATAAATTCCGACGCGAACATATCGGAATGATTTTTCAAAGCTATTATCTGCTTCCGCAACTCACCGCTATTGAGAACGTAGAACTTTCTCTTGAACTTGCAAAATACAAAGGCGATAAACGAAAACGTGCCGAAGAAATGCTGACGCTTGTCGGTATCAAAAAAGAACAGTTCAAAAAACGCAGTACACAGTTTTCGGGTGGTGAACAGCAAAGAATTGCTGTTGCCCGCGCGATTGCTACCGATCCCGAAATTATCCTTGCGGATGAACCGACAGGAAACCTTGATAACGAAAACAGTATGAATGTTGTCAGCATCCTCGTCGATTTGGCACACAAATACAACAAATGCGTTATCATCATTACCCACGCCGCCGAGGTTGCGGAAAAAGCGGATGTGGTGTTCAAAATGGATGACGGAATTCTAATTATACAATAACAAACAGGGAACTCAAAAATTGAGTTCCCTGTTTGTTATTGAAATATTACTTCTGCCTCTACTATTTCTTTTGCACGATGCTCAATGTTCTTCATCATCTGTACCCACCTCATTTGATCCATGGCTTTGAGATGTTCATTAACACCTTCCGCTTTTGCATAATCTATAATCAATGATTCGTACATTTCGTTCGCTTCCTTATTGACTTGATAAAGATACTCATTGAGTTCTCCCGATCCAAGCAGAAGAGAGTGGCGGAGGTGATGATATGTTTTCAGCCAAATTTCATGTTGCAATCCAAACCGACCGATTTCTTTCTGTTCGGGCAGTTCAAGGTTAGGAATAAATACGCCGTTGACTTCACGATAGGTGATACCATGCTGTTCAAATAAGCTACTGTTAGTTTTGTTTTTCATTGTAGTTTCTCCAATTTCATTTAGATTTGCTACAATTCATTCGCATCTTGACCAATTACAATATTTTTAGATAGAGAAAGGGTACCTGCTTTATCGCAGGTACCCTATTGGATGGGTTTTCTTTTGTGTTTGGGTGCCAATTTCGAACCTTAAGCAAAAATCAAATTGAACATCGCAGGTTCGAATAGAGTGCGTATAATAAAATCGACATCTAAATCTATTAAAATCGACACTCACCACAGAGAAAATCATCAGTGTCTCAAAAGCAGAAAAAGCCTTGCACCGCAAGACTTTTTCACACAAAGAAAACACCTCAATTTGAACATCGTTGGTTCATTTTGAGGTGTTGTTCAATTTCGAACCTTTATAGATAGGATCAAAGATCTTCAAAAACAAGCTCTCCGTTTTCTTTCGACGTTGCAGCCTTAAATGTCATAGAACCTCCGTATCCGCCGATACCTTGAAGCCTGTGAAAACCATTCTCCCATCCCATTCCGCTCCCTTGGGAACACTTGAACAGGGAATGATCGGATTACTCGGCATGATGAAGTCCTCAAACGGCTTATCGGATATCATATAATGTGCTCTACCTTTAAGGCTGAAAATAAGATAGTATTTTCCGTTGTAAACGAAATAATCGGGACATTCCGGCTGATCCTTACCGGGAGCAACGTAGATAGGACGCTCCATCTCCTCCCAGCTTTCCATATCCCTTGAAACGTAATGGGCAAGACAGCCTTTTCCCTCTTCTATCAAGCTCGTCGTTAAAAACATATGGAACAGTCCGTCTTCGTCTTTTATCACCTTGGGATCCCGTGCGCTTGCGGCATCATACTTTTCTGAAATCGTAAATCCAAACGCAGAATCCTTTTCAAAATGATAACCGTCATAGGACACGCTTCGACGAATGGGTGCAGGAATCCCTCTGCCCATTCTTACAGTATAATATAAATATTCCTTATCCTCGTTTTTTATCCAAGAGCCAGTGCATATAGACCCCTCATCGGCATCCGTGATCGGGATTGCCATTGGATGTATGGACCAAGTTTTAAAATCTTTGGTGGAAATATGTTCCCACTGGTGAGCGCCAAGTCCCCATTTACTCTTATGATGATGTCTGTCCTTTAAGTAAAGCACGTGATACTCATCGTCCCGTCTGTACGGCATACAGTCTCCAACAAACACGCCGTTCCCGGGATACCAGCCGTCAGCATTTTCAAAATTCGACAGTACGGACGGCTCGTCCATTTTGAGTTCATGATATTCCTCGGTAGAAATATGGACCGTGGAGGTTATCTCATCGCCAAGCTCAAATAATCTGTTTCCCTTCGGCCACTCCTCATCCATCAGTATTCCGTCCACATAGAGTTCTATCCTATGCGTCATCAGGATGACCTCAACCTCATCGCCCTCACTGACCTTTGCAGAAAGACGAAGCGGTCTGCGGTCGTAATCGTACTGAACGTCAAATGACATCTCGCCGTCAAAAGCCTGCATATCAAAGGTTTCTCTTCCGTTTTTGTGAGATATCGCATAACAAGGAAGCTCATCAAGCTTAAAAGAAAGCTTTATACTTTTCATTTTTCATTCTCCTTTTAGGTATACTTTATATAGTCACCAAAACCGTCTTTATATTCTATCATGCCAATACTATACGCGGAAAACAAAGCGGCTCCGGTAGCAGCCTCCTCCTTGACTGAGTTTACCGACACAATCATACCGAATTTATCCTCAAGGACCTTGCGAAGGATATTATTCTTTCTGATTGCGCCGCCGGACGCCACAATATGGCTCTTTTTTGGCTTAGCTTCCAAATATAACTTGTAAAGCTCGTCGCACATACCGTTTATAACCCCCAGTATCAGTGCTGACGGTGTAAAATTATTAAGCTCTATATTCTCTATCGAACCTCGCCGCATAGGATTTGTTCTCATTCCGCAAAATGAGGTATCAACTGAAAGGGGGATTTCTCCGCTTGCGTATGCTCTTTCCGCCAATGCGTTTATAACCCCGTACTGTGAGCGATCACCTAAACCGGCGAAAGCCGTGTAGCTTCTGAAAAATTCTTCTATCATAGCGTACGCAGAGCCACCGCAAAGAGCAGACCCGCAGATAAGCATCTCACCGTTTATAAACGGTCGCTGTTCGATCCCATCCCCCGGCTGTTCGATCTCGCCCACAGCCGATATTTGCGAGCCTGTTCCTATATTCACCAAAACGCTTTCACGGTTATTCTTGACCGAACCTAAAAAGCTCGCTTGGTTATCACCTATCGCTATGCAAATCGGTATATCATTCCAACGTCCAACGATTTCATTGGATGCAACAACTTTGGGTAAAAAATCTTCGTCGATTCCGAGAAGCGCTAACTTATCAAGCATAAAACATTCTTTTTTCACATCAAATAAACCGAAGCTTGCCGCAACGGACGTATGAGTTATCGGCTTTTTTATATGGCACAGTCGCATGGCAAAGTAGTCCATAATGCTGCAAAAGCCAACGGCATCTTGCGGAACAAGTCCCTTCAACAAATTATAATAATGCGTTGCTATGCCGTATCCGGTTGCTATATTCTCGCCTGTTATATGCTTTATTCTTTGACAAGCTGTCATGGAATCTTTTATCGGAATATCGCCACGCTTATCCTGCCAATTTATAAGACCCGATACCGCCTCACCTTCACTATTCAGATAAAGGATTCCGTGCATTTGACCTGTTACACCAATACTTACTATACCCGTGTAACTTTTATAAATAAGATCAAGCACCCTTTCCGCTTTATCCATAATAACCGAAACACTTTGCTCGGAGAATATGGAGCGATCAATGTAGGAGTTATGTGGAACAGAAAAAACTTCCACTTGAGCTCTATTTTCAAGGTCGATCACCGCAGCGCTTATCGTAGTAGTTCCGATATCGATTCCAATCGCCAACGCCCCTTGATTGCACTCTAAAGAGTCTTCCGTTTCCATGAAAAGGATTCCCGTTTGCTCCTCCCCATTGGCAATACGCTGCGCAAGGGTCTCGCATAATGCATACCTTTCGGAGTTTAGTCCGCTTTCAGCATCGATCTCCTTTTTACGCTTTTCGATGATATCGTCAAGCGATAACATTCCTGAGAACAACAGCTTTATATCGGTTATAGAAACTCCTGCTGTTCTTAAGAGTTTTATCCGTTCAAGCAACTTGATATCCATCTCCGAATAATCCCTATAACCGTTTTCACTACGGCAAACGGTTATCAGAGCGCGCTCCTCATACAAGCGAATGGCCTTTTTCGTAAGCCCTGTTATTTTCACTACTTCGTTTATCTTCATTAACTTCATCACCCCAATACTATTATAAAGTATCCCCCGATGGGAATGTCAACACTTTTTTCTAAAAATATTCGGAATTTTCATATACAAGTTCATTTCCCGTCTATATGATAGAAAAAGCAATTCACCTTAATAATTCGATAAAGTCGCAAGTTCAAGTCCAAAAGGTCGGGGAAAAGGTGCAATGGTGAAAGGAGTTTATTTTTACCCCCAAAAACACGAAAAGTCCTTGAAAATCAAGGACTTTTGTGTTAGGGTGCAAAATTGTTGCCCCATTATGGCTCCCCGAACAGGGCTCGAACCTGTGACATCATGATTAACAGTCATGCGCTCTTCCGGGTCAGCCACATAAAAGTTTCGGATTCCAAATGAATATGTTATTGGGTTGCCGGAAGGAAATTTCAGCCCAAGCTTCAACAAGCGCTCATATTCTTCATCCACATCGGCATAAGTAGGAAGCCATAATGCAAGTTCAAAGGACTGATTCAT
Organism: Eubacteriales bacterium; assembly: GCA_045121315.1. Lineage (GTDB taxonomy): Bacteria > Bacillota > Clostridia > Oscillospirales > CAG-272 > UMGS731. The sequence continues at coordinate 2,034 of JBGVFW010000299.1, read as the reverse complement.
TCCCTTTGGCGGAACATACTCCTCCCCAAAAGCCTTTACAAATTCTTTTCTGCTATAAAGCCAAAACGATAATGCACCGCTGGCTGTCTTAAACTCAGCAAAATTACCGCCATCCCAATCGGTTTGGAGACCAAGTGTATCTCTGTAAAAGCGAACCATACGAGCCATATCACAGGCTAATATACACAAACCAATTCTTACTACATCACTATTCATATCGAACATCTCCCATATTGTTCAGCTTAATGATTTCGAATCAAATTGTCATATAATTCTTCAACCGTCTTCCCTAAAAGAGGGTGTCGTTTCCACGGCGCAATCTGTGCCATAGGCTTCAGCACAAAATCTCGCTTATGCATCTCAATATGCGGAATATGGAGGCGCTCGGTATCAACTACCGTATCGTCATATAACAGGATATCCAGATCCAATGTGCGCGGCCCCCAGTGGATCTCTCTCACGCGACCTGCTTCCTGCTCAATCTCGTGAAGGACATCCAACAGTTCTTCGGGCTCCAATGTGGTCTTCAATTCAAGAGCACCATTAAGGAAATCATCCTGCTCTACGCCTCCATACGGAGCGGTTACAAGATAATCAGAAACATTTTCAACTCGGCAGTCTGCTCTTTCCTTGAGCCTACCAACTGCCATGTCAAGGTAGCCTTTTTTGTCTCCCATATTTGAGCCCAGTGCAATGTAAGCCGTATGCCATTTTCTGCTTATACTTACCGAAACAGAGCTTAGTGGGAGTCCTATTGGCGCCCAAGGCTTTTCTATCTTCAGATCTACCTGTTCAATGAGTGTGTAGGTTGACAACAGCGCTTGAGCAAGACGCTCTGCGACCGTTTCTATCAATTTCCACGTGTGCTTAGTCATAAAATCATTGATAAAATGACAGACCTCGCCATAGTTAATCGAAAGGGACAGATCATCCACCAAGCCTGCCTTTCGTGTACTCATATACATATCAACAGAAACCACAAATTTTTGCCCAAGGGTATTCTCTTCCGGATAAACACCGTGCTTGGCATATACTTCTAACCCTTGTATACTAATCCTATCCATCTCTACTCCTGTCGGCCCATAATTGCCTCTGTCATCTGAATGACACGTTTATTTTCCTTAATGTCGTGTACTCGTACAAAAGCGCACCCTTTCAATACGCCTACTACGGTGGTAGCAAGAGTTCCCTCCACACGCTGATCTGTCGGGAGATTTAACGTTTGACCAATGACCGATTTACGTGATGTTCCAAGTAGGATCGGGAAACCTAAGCTATGGAGCACGTCCACGTGGTTGATGATTTCCAAATTCATCTGATAGGTCTTGCCAAAGCCAACTCCGGGATCCAAGATGATCTTATCATCGGAAATCCCCACATCCTTTGCAATCCGCACACATTCCTTCAAATCAGCAACGACATCATTCAAGTAGTCTTGATAGGTAGGTTCCGAGCGGTTGTGCATCAAACAACAAGCGGCACCATATTGTGCGGTCAGCTCGGCTACCTTGTGATCAAACTTAAATCCCCAGATATCGTTAACAAGATCGGCACCTGCCTTCAAAGCAGCTTCTGTAACTTTGCCTTTATACGTATCAATAGAAACCGGAATATCAAAACGACTCTTTATCGCTTCTATAACAGGCGCGACGCGGGAGATCTCTTCGTCATCCGATATAACCGTGTGCCCCGGTCGAGTCGATTCACCACCGACATCCACAATATCAGCTCCGTCACGAATCATTTCCTCTGCATGATAAAGAGCTGCATCCATCTGATTGAATTTGCCCCCATCCGAAAAAGAATCCGGTGTGACGTTCAATATTCCCATAATGTATGTTCTGTGTTCAGCATCGAACACCCTATTTCCAATTATCATAGCAATTCCTCCTATTTTTAGAACACGATCCACTCATTCTTTTTTTCGTCCGGCCAGTTGCATTCCGACTGTACAGCACAGGAAAAGCAATTTCGGGACATCTTGTCCGCACGGTAGAGGTATGCCGTCAGCTTGTCGGCATCAACACCGTGTGG
>JBGVFW010000298.1:0-4722 GCA_045121315.1 Eubacteriales bacterium | reverse complement strand
CTTTTCTTTCGGATAAAGAAAAGCGCGAATAAAATAATTTAAAAAGAACGCAAATGCGTTCTTTTTCCGCTAAACTAAAAAGGAGGCGGTGCCTCATTTTTAGTTTATTATTCATTTTTTTCAAAAACGAAAGTCTTTCCCGCGGTAAGGGCTATCTCCCTTTCCTCTGTCGGAGTTGCGACCGTCACGGTCTGCGAAAAAGGAGATGTAAGCGAATACGCTTTCAACTTTCCGTTTTCCCAGGAGATATAAACGGTAACGCAACCTTTTGCCAAAAGTCCCGAAACGCTTCCGTTTGCAAAATCATCGGGAAGTGCGGGAAGCAAGCGTATCTTGCCGTCCTCGCACTGCAAAAACATCTGCGCAATGCCCGCGCAAACGCCGAAGTTACCGTCTATCTGGAACGGCGGGTGTGCGTCGAAAAGGTTGGGATAGGAGCCGCCTCCTCGCCAAGAGCGAGTTTCCGTCGGCGGAACGGCGGTGAGTTGATTTTTAACGAGAGTAAGCGCATGGTTGCCGTCCTTCAGCTTCGCCCAAAAATTTACTCGCCAGCCCATACTCCAACCCGTGCTGATGTCGCCGCGCCGCAAAAGGGTCTTGCGGCAAGCCTCGGCAAGCTCGGGCGAGGACTGTGTGGTGATACTCTCCCCCGGGTAAAGACCGTAGAGGTGCGATGTGTGACGATGATGGATATCGCTTTCCGCGAAATCCCTGTCATATTCAAGAAGCTGCCCCTCGGAGCCGATGGCATAGGTGTTAAGAAGCGGAAGCTTTTCCCTTATCTCCCTTACAAAATCGTCGTCAATGCCCAAAATATCCGCTGCGCGGCTGATATTTCCGAACAGATCCATCAATATCGCCTGCGACATCGCGGAATACCTCGCCACGGAAACTCGTTCGTTTTCCGCGTGTATATAATCGTTTTCGGGCGAGGTCGCGGGGCAAAGAATATATTTTCCATCGTCCCAAATCATTACGGAAAGGTAAAATTCCGCCGCACCCTTCATAAGGGGATACGCCGTCTTTTCCAAATATTCGCGGTCGAGCGTGTATTCGTAATGCTCCCAAGCGTGGCGGCAAAGCCAGCCCGAGGACATATTCCAGAACGAATAGCGAACGCTCCCGCTTATCTGCGCGCCAACGGGCGTTGCAAGCCCCCAAAGATCGACGTTATGGTGAGAACAATATCCTTTGCCGCGGTAGAAATCGCGCGCCGCGTCCGCGCCCGTAACGCTTATCTTTTTGATAAGCTCGATAATCGGCATATCCATTCCCGCAAGGTTGCACATCAGCACGGGCCAATAATTCATTTCCGTGTTGATGTTCACCGTGTAGTTTGATGACCACGGAGCATATAATTTTTCATTCCAAATGCCTTGCAGATTTGTCGCCTGCGAGTCTTCGCGCGAGGACGCTATAACAAGATATCTGCCGAAATTGAACAGAAGCTCTACCAAACCGAGGTCTGCCGATTTATCGGGATATTTTATTCTTTCATCCGTGGGAAGTGTGGACTCGGCAAAGCTCAAATCCAATTTAACGCGATTATAGTAAGAAGAAAAATCGTCAATATGAGCTTTTTTCAAGTCCTCATACGCTTTTTGGGAAACGGCAAACGTCCGCTCCTCGCAGGGATAATAACACTTTCTTTCGGGCAAAACATCGAAAGAAATATAGCTCGTTTCCACGCAGAGCACAAAAGTAAGCTCCGTGCAATCCTCTATAACAACGCTCGACGCTTCAGAGCTGAGCTTTCCGTTCGAAGAAGCAACTCCTATCGCGGAAAACTTGATGCCATCGCCGTCATAGACGAGCGGTTTTAAGCTTTTTGCATATTCGGGCGATATATCGGTTGGACATTCCCCCGCAAGACAAATCTCCCCGCATTTTACCGTCACGGCATATTTGAGCAGAGAATCCGCGGAAATAACGTACGACGCAGGCTTATCCGAGGTGATATGCACGACAAGACAATTATCGGGGTGGGAAACGAAATATTCGCGCTCAAAGCGAATACCTCCCTCCGTATAGCGCACGGTAGCAATTCCCTTTTCCATATCCAGATCGCGGGAGTATTCCTGAGCTTCTCCCGCGCCCATGCGCTCTATATAAAGGTTTCCGAGCGGCAAGTACGACTGCCCGAAATCAGCGGTAAAATCGCGTTCAAGAAGCGCGGAAGCCTCCGTCGGCTTATCCTCCAGCATCAGCTTTTGCGCCAGTCTGTACGCTTCGTAAGCGTTCTCGCGGCTATAGCGCCGAGGTTTGCCCGACCAAAGCGTGTCGTGGTTTAGAGATATCCTCTCCTTATCGCATTTTCCATATACCATAGCGCCGAGCGACCCGTTGCCCAAAGGCAAAGCCTCCTCAAAATATTCCGCAGCGGATAAAAATCGCAATTTATTTTCCATCGATACTCTCCAAAAAGAAAATCATTTTTGTTAATTATAACCTTTATCCATATACGTTGTCAATGGAAAACGCGCGGAAAGCAGGAAAGAGTTATGCGATAAAAAGCAAAAATAATTTCAAAATATTCGAAAAAACTTTCAAAAAAAGGCTTGACATGGCATGGTTGTTGTGATATAATAGATTTTGCCGAATGGCAAAGAAGAAATAAAATCTGGGTGTGGCGCAGCTGGTAGCGCGCTACCTTGGGGTGGTAGAGGCCGCAAGTTCAAGTCTTGTCACTCAGACCAGTTCGGAGGTTCATAACGAACCTCCGAATTTTCTTTATTTTACGGGCTTTTTCTGGCTTTTGAGTGTCTGCACCGCCTCGAAATCGTCCGCTATTTTTTTGCTCAAAATCGGCTCAAAATCGGGCACGACCACATGTTTGACCACATTTGTCACGAAAAAGCTATATTCCATAAGGGTTTTCGGCACTTTGCGATTTTCATTTTATGCAAAATGACGGCGGTTCTCTGCTCTTGAGAACCGCCGTTTTATGTTTTCGGTTAGCTTTTTCTTTGTTTACTGCGTAGCAGTTTTATGACAACTGTATGACCACTTTCGGAGATTTTTGCACCTTTTCCGTTATAAAAAGTGCAAAATTTGCACCTTCGTTTTCACGCGAAGGTGCAAATTTTCAAGTTATTGAATTTTATGCTTGGGAGTTTCACCAAATTCGAATCTAGCTTCCCTAGCTTTTTTTGCTGCTTCTATTACTGCCTCATCACTTAGATCTGGCACTTTCCAAATCCCTTGAAGAAATCTAGAATAGTATTCTTTCTCTACTAGCCCTTGCGTTAACATTCGCATATCTTTGGGATATAATTTAGATGGCCATTGCCAAACATATTCTTTGATTCCAAGGATTGAAAAGTTTCCTTCTTCAAAACGGATCAATTCTGGTACATCAATCAAAATTGAGTATTTTATATTTTCATTATCCATACGCAGACAAAATTCTTCGCATTTCTTAATTTCTTCCACACTCAAAGGCTTCCCTTTTATTTCAAACCATCTATTTAAACTTGGAATATAGAAATCTGGCAGATATCTGATCCCTTCCATTTCAAAGCCTTCAAGTTCATACTGATATTCAATTCCGGCTTCATCAAAAAACACCGCCCATCTAGCCTCAATTCTACTTCGAAATCTATAACCATTATAATATGTTTCTATTGGTTTTATCTTATCACTCATAGCAACCTCATCTATTCAAAAAGAGTCACGAATTGTTTTGGTAAAACATTAAATACTTATGTTGAATTTCACAATATTTCAAATAAGAAATATACAATACTAATGCTTCGTTTTTCTCAACTTTCAATTGAGACGGATGCGCAACTTCATTTCTTGTCAATCTTAGAAAAGTTGCATATACCGACTTGGCTGGTATATCAATTAACCGCTTGAAAGAATTCAAATCTAGATATTGATATGTACCATCTGATTTCTTCTTATCTTGTATTCTAGATAAATATTTTTCATATATGGAATACTTGTCTGATATTTTCTTCTTACTTCCTAATTCGGATAAATAACGAGAATACAAAGCGCCTTCATTCTTTTTGAGAAAACTTTTCAGCCCATCTATAAGTTTTTCCGCTAAATATTCGCCAGCCAACCCCAACATTGCAATAGATGCATTCCATGCTCCTGAATTGTAGCATTTCAAAGCCTCTCCAATGTAAAACTCTTCCCATTGGTCTGCTCCCGATGTTTTAGCTCTAGCTAGAAAGCCATCTGGATCATGAGGTAAAATCTCACGTGAGTCAAGACATTTTAAACCATGTTCTGTTACATGAAAGTACGGTAAATTAATTCCATAATTACCGTTTGCGCCTGGGGAAATAACATTTTGATTTATTAGATAATACAGTTCTTCAAAAAACACATCAAGATTTTGAGGTGTAAAATTCGTATTACTACCATAAAACAATGAATCTCCTGGATTCCCCCATGCTTTTTGAAAAATATCAACTACTCTAGGAATTAAAGCGTGTTCAACTGCTAAGAAATCAACTATCGCTATCAAATCAGATATACAACCACAGTAATTGTATTGTTTAAATGTTTGATTGCGAGGTGTTTTGCTAATATCTTCAATTGACAAAGCTTCAAAAATTAAATTGCGCATTTCTATACTTGAAATTTTATAATCCATGTTCCCACTCATAGAAATCTCCTTTTTGCATTTAATACTTTTCACATTCAATTGCGACCTTAATAACCCCGTCACGTTTATTTTCAAACAGCTCATACGCCTCGTCGATCTTC
>JBGVFW010000297.1:0-1114 GCA_045121315.1 Eubacteriales bacterium | reverse complement strand
TGCCCCATTAGCTCAGCCGGTAGAGCACATGACTTTTAATCATGGTGTCCGGAGTTCGATTCTCCGATGGAGCACCAGACCGAGGTTCGCAAGAGCCTCGGTTTTTTCTTTCATATTTTTTGAAATATTTCATTATTTTTCAAAAAAGCTATTGACAAATCGGCAATACTGTGGTATTATAAGCAGGTATGATGAACGTGCCCCATTAGCTCAGCCGGTAGAGCACATGACTTTTAATCATGGTGTCCGGAGTTCGATTCTCCGATGGAGCACCAGACCGAGGTTCGTAGGAGCCTCGGTTTTTTCTTTTTCATTTATCTTTTATTTTATAAATTTTATTTTATAAAATACTCCTTTTTTAGCCGAAATGCTTCCGCATTTCGGCTTTTTTCTTTTTATTTCGCAGGCATTATCGCGGGAACATTTTTGCGGTAATGCACCTCGCCGTTCTGCGCATAGCAGACAACCGTTTCACCCGACGATATCTCCCCTTTTATAAATTTTTCCGCAAAAGCATCCTCAATAAGTCTTGCGGTTTCTCTTCTCGCCTCTCTCGCGCCCGATTTTTTATCAAAACCCTTTGCAGCAACAAGCGCGCGCACGCTTTCTTCAAAAATAACCTTTACGCCGAGCTTTTCCATTCTCTCCTGCGCATCGCTCAGAAGTTTTTCCGTTATTTTGCGTATACTCTGCTCGTCTAAATGTTCAAAAACGACTATTTCGTCAACTCTGCCCAAAAACTCAGGGCGAAAATGATCCTTGAGCGCGTTCATCGCTGCCCCGTGCATTTTTTCTCGCTCTTTTTCGCCGTTTTCCACGCCGAATCCAAGCAAATTCGTCCTTGTAAGCGCCTCGGCACCGATGTTCGAAGTCATAATTATCACGGCGTTTTTGAACGTGACGCGCACGCCTTTTGCGTCCGTTAGCATACCGTCGTCGAGTATCTGCAAAAAGAGGTTGAATATATCGGGGTGAGCTTTTTCAATCTCGTCGAAAAGCACAACGGAATAAGGCGCTCGGCGTATTTTTTCCGTAAGTCCCCCGCCCTCCTCAAATCCTACGTAACCGGGAGGCGATCCGAGAATTTTCGAAACACTGTGGCTTTCCATATATT
>JBGVFW010000296.1:0-5796 GCA_045121315.1 Eubacteriales bacterium | reverse complement strand
CATTCAGTTTGAACAGCTTAACGAATATCCGTGCTTGTCATTTGAACAGGGTGATAACAGCTCGTTCTATTTTGCGGAAGAGATACTCAGAACGAACGAATATGCAAGAACCATTAAAGCAAACGACCGCGCAACTATGCTGAATTTGATGATAGGGCTTAACGGTTATACGCTTTGCTCGGGCATCATATGCGAGGAACTGAACGGAAGTGATTATATCGCCGTTCCGTTTGAACAGGAAAATAAGGAAACCGCAGACCACATGGAGATAGGCTATATCACGAAAAAGAATATGATCCCAAGCCAAATGGGCGAGCTTTATATTCAAGAAATAAAAAAATATTTGAATATTAAAGAAGAATAGTAAAACCGCACCGTGCAAAGCGAGCACTGTGCGGTTTTATTGTTTTACGAGAAAAACGAGTTGAGAAACTTTCCCATATATGATATACTGATAAAGTATTATAATTGTTTTTGGAGGAAGTTATGAAATATATCTTGGTAACCGGCGCATACGGTGGAATGGGGCGCGAAACAGTAGACGCTTTGAAAAAGCATGGGTTTTGTGTGTTTGCTTTGGATAAAAAAGTAGGCGGAGCAGAGGAAAACGTTATTCCTCTGGAGGTCGATGTAACCGACGCGCAGAGCGTGAGCGCTGCCTTTGAAAGGGTTAAAACAATTACGGACGAACTTTATGCCATCGTACATTTTGCGGGAATATATTTGCTGGATTCGCTTGCGGAGATTGAGAACAATGACTTTACGCGCGCGTTTGAGGTCAACCTGTTCGGTGCGTTTCTTGTTAATAAAACATTTCTCCATCTTTTGAAAAAAGGAAGCAAGATCGTTATTACGACAAGCGAGCTTGCACCGCTTGATCCTCTTCCTTTCACGGGGATATACGCTGTAACCAAGGGCGCTTTGGATAAATACGCGTACTCGCTTCGTATGGAACTGCAGCTAATTGGCATTTCTGTTTCCGTCCTTCGCGCGGGAGCGGTAGATACGGGAATGCTCGGAATTTCCACAGATGCGCTTGAAAAGTTTTGCGACAAAACAGAGCTATATTCATGCAATGCAGACAGGTTTAAGCGCATAGTTGAAAGCGTTGAGGCAAGGTGCGTCCCTCCTGAAAAGATAGCGGCAAAAACGCAAAAGATTCTGAGCGCCAAAAACCCGAAGTTTGCTTACAGCATCAACCGAAACCCTCTTCTGCTTCTCTTGAACGCTTTTCCGAAAAGATTTCAGCTTTGGGTCATAAAGCAAATATTAAAGTGAGCATGAGTGAGTTTTGCGTGTAGATTGGAGGTATTGCATAAATAATGAAATCCTTGCCGAAGCAAGGGTGAAATCAGCTCTCGCTGATGAAATCTTCAGCCTGCGGCTTCAGATGAAATTAAATCCACCCTCCCGCCGTCGAGGCGGATTTCACTCGGCGAAGCCGGATATCATCACTAAGTGATTTCACCCACCCGACAGGGTGGATTTAGTTGAAAAAAGCCAAGTCGAAAGACTTGGCTTTTTTCTGGTGCAGTGAGTGATGATAAATCCGAACCAAATGCCTCTTCGATTTCGGCAAAGGTGATTGTTTTTGTGCCTTCCTTGTAATTGAATGTAATGACCAAGTAATCGTCGAACAGATAGATCGCGTTGACAAAACTATCGATCAGACGGCGGCGGTGGTCAAGCTGTTTCATATTGAGCTTGCGGTACTTGATAAGATACGCGAGTATATCTTCTTTTGTAACCGTAGGTTTCGCAATTTCTTCTTTGAGAATCTGCACCGAGATCTCGCTCTTTTCGGCTTCAAGCTGCTCAAGACGTTGCTTGGTGGATGCGGTCAGAATTCCCGCTTGAATGGCGTTGACGAGATTGTCAATACCTTTTTCTATTTCATCAAGCTGCTTGCGAAGAATCGGGAGCGTGCTGCTCTCGGCATTGAGCTTGGCAATCAGCATATCTGCAAGTCTGTTGAGAAATTCATCGTCAAAGATGAACTTCTGAATGAGCAGGATTACAACTTCCTCTATCCATTTCTTCTTGATCGTTTTCTTTTTGCACGTGCCGCCCTTGCGAGTTCCTCGGCACTTGTAGTAGCGGTGGACTTCCAACGTATGACTCGTTCCGCTTTCACCCGTGATTAGGCACTTACAATAACCACAAAACAGTTTTGTTGTCAGCAGATATTCGTCCTCAGCTTTGTGTTTAGCGGGAGCCTTCTTGTTTGCGGCGGCTCGCTCTTGCACTTGCTCAAATAACTTGGCAGGAACGATAGCTGGGATGCCGTTGGGAACAACCACGTCACGATATTGATACTCCCCGATGTATCGTCGGTTGTGTAACATTCGCGTTACGGTGTTGAGGCTGATCTTCGTTCCTCTGACGGTGCGAATACCTTTGATGTTTAACTCGTCTGTGATCTCCTGCATCGTTGCGCCCTTGGCGTATTTTTTGAACGCATCAAGAACGGCAGGCGCGGCAACGGGATCAACTTGAAAGAATTGATTTTCGTCAACGGTGTATCCAATGGGAAGTGTGCCGCCGTTGTATTTGCATTTGAGAGCGTTTTCGGTCAAACCTCGTACCACTTTTTCGGAGAGCTCGGCAGAATAGTATTCCGCTATACCTTCAAGCACAGACTCAAGCAGAATGCCTTCGGAACCTTCTGAGATGGATTCGGTTGCCGAGATAACCTTCACTCCGTTTTTGCGAAGGACATACTTGTAGTGTGCCGAGTCGACACGGTTGCGAGAAAATCTATCGAGCTTCCATACAATGACAACATCAAACTTTTTCGCCGCACTATCCTTTACCATTTTTAAAAAGTTCGGGCGGTGGTCTGTCTTTGCCGACAAAGCTCTGTCGATGTACGGCTCAAGCAAGGTGATGTCATTCTTCTTTGCAAAGGCTTGACATTCACGAAGCTGACCTTCAATTGATTCCTCACGCTGATTGTCCGAGGAATAGCGAGCGTATATTACTCCTGTCATTGACTCTCCTTTCTGTCACGATAACGTGACGATTAAGATACTTTGCTTTCATCTGCTTTTAGCGCTAATACTTTTTGTTCCTCTCTTTGTGCTAATAACAACTCGCGCTCTTTCTTCCATTCTTCAAATTCAGCACGCCATTCGTTCGAGGAGAAGAATTTTATAACACCGGGCAGGAGAACATCGGCAAGGGCTTCGATCTCATCATCGGGAATCGTCCCGATACCTCCGTGCTTGTCCTTTAAGATTGCAATGATCTTTTTTCGCAAAGCTTCCATATCGATTTTTGGAAGTTCTACATAAAACCACGTGGTGTGATTATCCTTAAGTACATCGAGCACTCTGTTTAACATTTCTTTGATGTTCAATATACATACCTCCTATGGTTTTGTCTGTCATGACAAACGCAGTGCTTGCTGGGACTGAAAGACGGATTTGGATGCCCAAATCCAGTGCTTGCTAAGACTGACAGACAGCTTGCTGTAACTCATAATTTTTCGGTTGGCTTATGGGCGTCCAACCGCGATGCTTGCTAAGACAAGCAGACACATTGAATATATTTTTATCTTCCGTTGGGATTTGGGACACAACGGCGATGCTTGCTAAGACCGGTAGACAAGCAGAGCCGTCAAAGCTTTTTGATAACTTGCGTTGCAATTCCTTGAATCTGCACGTTACGCTCGATTCGATCATCGTAATCGGGATTCTCGGCGTGAAGTAAATATGCTTTCCTGTCGGGAAGATAAGTTATCGTTTTGAGCAGCGTTTCAGTTCCGTTTACAAGGACAACCGCATAATCTCCATCCCTGCAAGTGTTTTGCTCACGCACGATAACGAGGTCCCCATCGTCAACTCCGATGCCCGTCATTGAGTCGCCCTTCGCAGTGAGAATAAAAAACTTTCCGGTACCAACAAGTGCGGTAGGTAATGGAATGATCTCAGCTTCTTCCACGTTCGGTTCACTCGGTAACCCGCAGGACACGGTGGAATCGTATCTAATCGCGGGTGTTGTTTCAAACATATTGCGCGAGAGATTCGTGCCGATACTGCGGCGACCGTTGTACTCGATCTCGCCGTGCTCTTTCATATCGGTGAGATATCTCTGCACCGAGGTTTTGGAGATACCCGTACCCGCCGCGATGTCACGCACCGTCGGAGACTTGCGGTTCTCCATAAAATATTCGTCTATAAATTGGCGGATCGCCTCCGCCCTCTCGGGACTCCACTTATTCATAAATGCCTCCGCTTTATTCAAGGTACAATTGTACCGTGTGATAATTATAGCATACGAAAGAAAGTTTGTCAATAGGTTTCATAAAAATTTCGCAACGATAAAACGAGGTCGCACTTTTTAAGTGCAACCTCGGTGTTCTTTTATTGTATTAAGTTTTTCTGTGCCAAATTTAGTGCAATCACAGTCAGCCAAAACAATTCTTCTTCGGTTCTGTATTCAAAACAAATATACTTTTCTAATGGCTTTTTGATTAAATTTGCATCGTAAGCCTTCCATGTTTTAAGAATAGCTTTCGAATATAGATTTGCGAATTCATATCCGAAATTGTTGTCATGCGGCATATATTGTGGCAACAATAGTTTTTCGATTTCGAGATTACAATCAACATTCATATTTTGAAAGCAATCATAGATTTCGCCTATTCCCAAGATAACTTTTTGCCTAAATGCTTCAATAGCATCTATGTTTTTCTCGCAACTAAAATTTGTTGTGAGAAACCGCTCAATTTGCTCCAATTCTTCAACAAGAATTCCACCGCCAAATCGTTGCTGCGAAGCATTTTTCAATATCGTAATTTGCTCTATCAGATCATTTGATTTGGGGATAACGCTATTTTGCATTTCTTTTTTGTAATCAAAAGCAATATTGTCAATAGCATCCATGATTTGTTGTATATATTGGCAACGTGTTTCGTAGAAGTTTTTTAGCTCGTCAACAGTTACCGTTACTTTTTCAAATCCACAATTGGGAATATTACTGTATAAGAGAACCGACATTTCGGTGGGAGTTCCATCATGAGTTGACCAACTGGCGAACTTCAGCCCAAACTCTTGTCTTGAATTAAGATTTACTGAATGAGCTCCAAAACAAGAACGAATTTCTTTGAAATAACTGTTATCATCTTTGTCAAAAATCTTTCTTTGAAATATATTAGATTGATTTTTGAAAGGTACAGTTTGTGGATTGATAAAAACTCTATGTAGTTGATAAATGCTCTCCCATACTATATCAATACAACAAATATACTGATAAAACTTCATGCATGTTTCCAATCCATCGGAGCTTTTCAATTCATCTAATGCCTTGCCGATATTTGTCATGCCGACATCAATCCAGTCCATAGAAGAGCATATACAATTCCATTGGTCTTTTGAATTATAATTTTGATATTTTGCAAGAATAAAATTAGTCTCGTTTACCTTTTCTCTCAATAATACATTCCACTGCTGTGACATTAAATCTCCTTCGAAAAACTCATTAAGTTTCAACTATGTATTTAAGTATAGGATAAAGTCGTTGGCTACACAATCACCGTCATTTGCTACGTTTTTTCTGCAAATAGGACAACCGCTTCCTTTATTTCTATGAGATATGCAGGCTTGCCATTCATGTCCTTTGCTACATTTCCACCATACTTTTTTATTACTATTAGGTAATACTTCTAAAGGAGTCAATCCAACATTTTTTTCAAAATTCCATTCGTTTGCTAATGTCGGATTGACCGTTTGTAAATCATTTTCACCTTCAATAGCGTACCGGCCTGAACAATACGGACAACCGCTTCCTTTGTTT
>JBGVFW010000295.1:0-6337 GCA_045121315.1 Eubacteriales bacterium | reverse complement strand
CAAGAAAAAACTCTCGCAAAATCCAATATAAAAAACTACCCGAAAGGAGGACGCTATGACAGACACCAAAATGCAAAACAGTTTGTTCACGGAATACGATGACATCGTCGGCATTGCGGAGATTCAGAAGATGCTTGGCATCGGGAAAAAGGCGGCACTTGACTTTGTGAAGCTGCCGCAGATCCACGGCATCAAGATCGGAAACAAATACCGTGTGCCGAAAATCCGCGTGGTCGAATATCTCTTGAACAAACAGAAAGAAAACGAATAAGTAAAGGAGGGCTATATGCCACAAGAAACAAAAACCATTCAAACCATCGACATGGAAACGTTGATGGCAACCTCGTTTCCGCCCTGCAAGTTTATCGTGGAAGGGCTTCTGCCTTGCGGACTCAATTTGTGGTGCGGACAATCCAAGATCGGCAAATCATGGCTGATGCTTTGGCTGTGTATTTGCGTTGCGAATGGCGAACCGCTTTGGACGTTTCCGACCAATCGGTGCGACGTTCTCTACCTCACGTTAGAGGATCCTCTGCGCCGTGTTAAGAAGCGAGCGAGTATGCTGACAGACTCTGCTCCTGCCAATCTCAGAATTGCCGTCGCGGCAGACCGCATCGGCACAGGACTTGAAAAGCAACTGGAGGACGAACTGCATGAGCATCCGAAAACGAAGCTCATCGTCATCGACACCCTGCAACGTGTCCGCGGGACAAGCGGAAGCAAAATGAGTTATGAAGCCGACTATGCCGACATGACCGCACTCAAACGAATTGCAGACGAGCATGGCATCTGCCTTGTGCTCGTTCATCATCTGCGCAAGGTCAAGGATTCCAACGACAGCTTCAATGACATTTCCGGCTCGACGGGGCTCATGGGTGCGGCAGACACCTCGTTCGTCATGCGAAAGAAAAAACGAGCAGAAAAAGAAGCCGTGCTTTATATCACGGGACGCGACGTGAAGGACCGTGAATTGGAGCTTACCTTTTCGGGTTGTCATTGGCTTCTCACAAACTGTTTGGAGGACGAGGAACTGCGTGAAAAGCATCAACCGCCAATCCTCACCACCGTAATCGACTATATCAAAAAGGTCGGGCATTTCCGAGGGAGTGCCACGGAGCTTCTCGGTGTTCTCGGAGAAACGGTGATGAACCCCAGCGTGCTGACACGCACCCTTTCCGACTATGCCTATGAACGCTTGGAACCCGAAGGCATCGCCTATGCCACAGGCAGGACAAGCAGTGGGCGCTGGCTGGAGCTTTGTTACGTGCCTCATGACGAGAGTGACGGGCATGACGGCAATGACGGTTACATTGACAGCACCGCACACGAGAAAATGCCGTCATAAGCGTCATGGGCGTCGCCCGCGTCATATCTCGCCTATTTTACATTTCAGCAAACAAAAACAAACGGCGAGGCTTTTATGCGCCAAAAGAGAAATTTGGCAATACATGAAAACAGACGGGGGAAAAATCTCTGTCCAACGGATAGCGAGCATAGGAAATGTGTTGCCGCGGCGTATTGCCACCGCCCACATTCCCGGGACGGCAAGCCGATTGGGGACACCCCTATAACCCCGTCCATCCATCAAAAAATCAGAATCAAAAGGAGAATTTATGAATCAAAAAACAAGACAAGACATCAAAAAACGAGTAACCAAAAAGCGAAATCGCGAGGTCGGAATCAACATCCGACTGCTTCCCGAAGAGAAAAAACACATCACAGAGCTTGCCAAAGCGTGCAAATTATCCGTGTCAGAGATGTTCCGACAGATCATGCGTGGGCAAAAACTTCGCTCCATTCCTGCGGATGCATACACCGATCTCCTCTTTTTATTCACCGCTCTTGACGAATATATTGAGCATGAAGAGATGGAATCCTTCTTCGATCAGCTCCAAGATGCCGTTCATGAGTTCCGTGAAACCGTTGAAAATTTCTATCGAGGTGTCAATGGCGACGACAAAAATATGGGCAATTAAGGATAGCTTACGCCGTGTTATCGACTATGCGGCGAACCCCGACAAGACGGATTCCGACCTTGCCAAGGCACTTCACTACGCCGAAAACAAGGACAAGACCGCACTTGACGGAGAAAAAACTTACCTCACAACCGCGATCAATTGCGATGGTGACCCGCTTGAAGCCATGCTTGCCACGCAAAAATACTTCGGCAAAACGGGAGGTAACGTCGCATACCACGCCTACCAGAGCTTCAAACCGGGTGAGGTAACGCCTGAACAATGCCATAAAATCGGTGTGGAGCTTGCCAAAACGATGTGGGGTGATCGGTTTCAAGTCTTGGTTGCCACTCATTTAAACTGCCAACACCTCCATAACCACTATGTCATATGCAGCGTTTCCTTTCGTGACGGCAAGAAATATGACTGCAAAAAGAGCGAGTATTACCGTTTCCGAGACCTTTCGGACAAGCTTTGCTTTGAAAATGATCTGTCCGTCATCGAGAAACCCGACGGCAAAACACCGCGAAATATTTACTTTGCAGAGAAGGCAGGCGAGCCGACGAAGTATAATCTCATGCGTCAAGCCGTCACAACAGCACTCAGAATTTCAACCTCATGGTGGGATTTTGAGCATCACTTACGTGATCTCGGATATGAATTTGACCGTTCACCCGAGCGAAAATATCCGCGCATCAAGCGTATTTCCGATACCAAATGGACGAGAATTTATCGCCTTGGTGAGAATCACACCCTCGCAAATTATGAGTATTGCTTTCTGAAAGCACGTGCTGAATTGGGGGCTGAAGAGTATAAATGGCACTATTGGCATAAGAAACAAACCAATGGATACTACAAAGAAGACATCTTTGAGAAGCGCCACAGGGGGGCACTATTGGCTGAACCTTCCCTCATCGGGGTGGTTCTCTTGATGGTATATCTGCTCGGTGGCCCCGATCTGATCACGCCCGAAAACCCTGCACCGAGATACAAACCGCTGACACCGGCGATGAAACAAGAGAGTAGCCGCGCACAAATGTACTCCCGACAGGCAGACATTTTGGGTCGAGAGCATCTGCGAACGGAGGAGGACGTGAGCAAATACCTCGACCAAGTGGAGCGAAAGATTCACGAAAAGCTCGACGAGCGAAGGCAATTCTACAATCATGTCCGCAGAGAAACCGATCCCGAAAGGCTCAAAGGGTTCCGTTTGCTGATCAAAATCACCAATGACGAGATAAAAAAACTGCGCCTTGAGAAGAAGGATTTGGCAAATGTTTTGGAGCGTTCAGGCGTGATGAAGGAGCAAATCGAAGCGGAATACGCGGCAAGACGAGAGAAAATTGCCCGTGAATATTACCTCACAAACAAACAGAAAGAAGATCTCGGCATCGCACCGCCCCAAAAAGAGCGCATCAGATACCGAGATTGGGAGAGATAAAAATGGTGTGCCATTGGCACACAAGTTAAAAACCAATACCCTATTTACGCAACTTCCCCACCAATGGCGCGGAAGTTAATGCAAACTAACCTATGCACCAATGGGGCAGAAGTGAAAAATTCTGCCCCACCGTAGCAGAAAAACAGGACACGAAAACGAATTATCTCCAAGAACAGAAACCCCCGACAGATATTTATAATCTGTCGAGGTATTGAGGTCTATTTGATAAATGGGAATTTACTTTTTTAAAACTATGCAAGCAATACACATAATAATCAAAACAAGAAATATAATTGCGTTTCTGATTGCGAGCTTTCTGTATAGTCTATTACGATCATTTATAAGTTCTTTATATCCAACATCGTTTTTTATGTCAATCTTTTTTGTATCTATTTCTACTGTTAAATATGTTTTTCTTTGATTTTTATTCAGTTTTGAATGATTACTTTTTACACCATAAGTCTTATCGAGAAACGGATATCTTAGTGGAATACTGTATTTGCCAGCATCATTGCGAGTTCCACCAGCCTCATATGTAAAATATATTTTATTCTCTGGATCGCCTTGCTCAAACAAAAAGGAAAACGGATTGCTATCAACTAAATGCCATCCTAAAAGGCTCATTTGGTTTAACCATTTATCGAGTTTATTGTATAAAAAAGAAGGATAAAAGCGAAATTTCCTAACATATATTTTTGAAGGATCTCTAAAAAACTTGGTGTTTTTTTCATTTTTCATCTAAAATACACCTCTATTCTACAAATTCAAGTTTTTCTAAACATTATACATATTCTTTTTTCGTTCTGTTTTATTGGAAATTACGCAGTTTCGACATTAAATATTTTTTACAAATTTCTCATACTGCGATGTTTCTATCAACTTAATTATATCATAAAACCGACGGAGAAACAATACTGCTACCCAAATTTGCAAGCCCTCGGCAAGGAGAAGCGTATATTTCTCATTCTGAAATTTGACACCACTGGTGCCCCATTTCCTAACTTCGACACCATTGGAATCAAAGTGTACCTGACCAATGGTCGGGAATTTCATTAAAAATAACTTCTCGCCCATTGGGCAGAAAGTTAATTCGTCCCAAATGGAGACAATTTTTTTCAAAAACTTCGAACTAAAATCAAAATCCGCTGTATTTGCACATTTTTCGAAATCATATTCGTCATAAAACTGTTCGCACAAAAGCATTCTACGAGTCGATTGACGCTGATTTAACTATAATGCGAGATAATGCTTAAAATAATTTTGAGAAATTATATTATATTTCTTTGTCGACCAAAGAAGAATACCATTGGAATATATTAAAAATATTTTAATATATTGGAAAAGCACTTGTAAATTTTCCCAAATAGTGATATATTTATAATGAAATAAAGGCAGAGTAATGTGTTGGAGGAAATCATATATGAGAAAAATTCAAAAACGATATCTATGCATTATGTTAAGTTTATTTGTGATCTTTTTTGTGCTCTTTACTATACATGAAATTCAATATATAATTGAAAATTTGGAATATTTAGATCGTTTACGTTCAGAAGCAGAGATTGATCCAGATCTCTTCTACAAACTTGAAATCCCCTCAGTGCAGTTAGAAAATGTTTGGCATTTTTGTTTTATATATCTTGCTGTAATTGTAGCAGTGCTTTCATTGATAAAAAACGGCTATACACTTTTAGCAAAAGACCAATCCAAATCAAAAAGAATATCCTGTAGTATTTCTTCTTTTTTGGTTCTTGCTCTCATTACCGCACTCATTCTTTATGCTCCACATCAAATTACTGCGCCTGGTTATTTTCTTCTCATACTCTTAATTTGGCCTATTATTATCACATCTCTTATTTTGGGCTGTATACACATCAAAATAGGCAAAAACAAGTCATCTTCATAACACCTATATTATTCCCTTAGAGCGAATCCTTGAAATAATTATTTAAGGATAAGTTCTAAGGGATTTTTTATGTAAACCAATATCTCTATATTTCGTTTATTTAACTACCTACAAAGAGTTTTCCAAAGATAATGGACACATTTCGTTATATTTTTAATCAGGACAAAAACTGTCTCCTTTCATATTTATCATGTAGCTGCCACACATAAAAAGCACGGACAGTATTACCCTCAATCTTTACACCCATTTGGACTGGAACAGCAAGGAAAATGCGGCAAAAATCATGGAAAACACCGTAAAAGCACCTGAGATTTCTAAAAAAACGAGTTCTTGGGAAAGCTGAAAAGCCTTGTAGGTGCTGGGAAAATCGAACTTTTGCAAGAAAAAAGCGTTCTCTCCAAAAATCCCATAAAAACCGAAAATCCCTGCGAATTTACATTTGAGTTCTCTCATGGGACAAAAGAAAAAACACCTGATTTTCGGCATTTTGACCGAATTTCAAGTGTTTTTAGCTCACATTTTTGTGAAAATTGGCGGAGGGTGTGGGATTCGAACCCACGTGACGGGAACCGTCAAACAGTTTTCAAGTCCGTCTCATCAAGATACCTTTGCGTTTCCTTTCAGTTCACTTTATTCGATTTTGATTTCCAAAAAGCAAATCTCCATCACGGTTTTCCGCTCCAAAGTCACCCATTCGAACTCAAAATGACACAGTTCGAAACGAAATGAAAAATCTGACTTCTCGCCAAAATCTTCCCATTTTGCGAGAACTCGGCGAGAACTTCGAACCCAAATGTATGAAACGTTTCAAGCTGGCATTTTTGAAAAAATCATCAAAATTCTCAAAATACAATAGAACAAAAAAATTTTTTGAGAAATTTTCAAAGCGGAAAAAGCCTTACCACACAAGGATTTTTCAATTCTTACATATCCTGTTCGAACCCCGCTCGGGGCAATTCGAGAAAACAAAAACACCGTGAGGCTCTGTAACAGCCCTATTTTACACATATCGTAATCGGGAATCCATCGGAAATAGAA
>JBGVFW010000294.1:0-1306 GCA_045121315.1 Eubacteriales bacterium | reverse complement strand
CTTTCCGTTATTTCCGCGCTTGCCGAGAAATAATTTTTTGAATGGAAAAGTGAAATGCAACAAATTTTATTTAATCTTTTGCTGAGCGTGCCTGCCGCGCTTATCTCCCTTTCTGTGCACGAAAGCGCTCACGGTTACGTTTCGTATAAGCTGGGCGACCCCACGGCGCGTAACCTCGGCAGAATAACGCTAAATCCCTTTAAACATTTTGACCTCATGGGCTTTATCTGCATGGTGTTTTTCCACATAGGCTGGGCAAAGCCGGTTCCTGTGAACCCCAGATATTATAAAAATCCGCGCCGCGGTATGGCGATAACCGCCGCCGCAGGCCCCATCTCCAACCTCATTATGGCGCTTATCGGCGTTTTGGGGTACGAACTTTCGTTCCTTGCAGTAAGGCAGTTTACGCAGGCGACGACGATGTATTACGTTACAGTAACTCTCTTTAACTTTTTCATCGTATTTGCGCAGCTTAACGTATTTCTGGCTCTGTTCAACCTCATACCTCTGCCGCCGTTCGACGGCTCGCGCATTGCGTACATTTTTATGCCGACAAAGGTGTATTTCGGCATAATGAAATACGAAAGATATATTATGCTCGCCGTTCTTTTGCTTGCTGTGCTCAACGTGTTTGATGCACCGCTGAGCTTTCTCGGAAACTCTATTTTGGGCGGTATGGAATGGCTTGTGGAGCTTATACCTATCTTTAAATAAAATAAAAAACATTCGGAGTTATAAATGTCGGAACTCGTTTTTAAAACGGGCACGTATGAAGGCCCTTTGGAACTTTTGCTTGCCCTTATCGCTAAAAACAAAATGAACATTTTCGATATCCAAATATTCGTCATCTTTGACCAGTACATGGCGTATGTGGAAGAGATGAAGCGCATGGATATGGAGGTTGCGGGCGAATTTATCACCATGGCGGCAGAGCTTATGCTTATCAAGAGCAAGACGCTCCTTCCGAAAACGGAAGAGGACCCTAGGGAAGAGCTTGTCCGCAAGCTCATGGAATACAGGCTTGCCAAGGAAGCGGCGGGTTGGCTTTCCGAGCGTGCGGGCGAATTCGGCGGAAGATTTGAAAAAGAAACAGACGAAATAAAACCCGACAAAAACGCTGCGCTCGACCTTGATGCAAAGCTGCTCACTGGTGCGCTTTCCCGCCTTCTTTTCAAAATGGCAGAAAAAGAAAAAGCAGAAGAGAACGCTCCGATAGAACTGATAAATCCACTTATCAAAAAGAAGATAGTTTCCATTCCGGGCAGGGTGCTTGCTGTTCTGCGCAAGATGATAAAGCGCCGCGCCG
>JBGVFW010000293.1:0-2768 GCA_045121315.1 Eubacteriales bacterium | reverse complement strand
GCGAGTATTTCTTTCTTTTCGTTGATGCGGCTGTCGTCCCATTTTTCCATTTCCGCAATCTCTTCAAGGGAGATGAACGTGAGCATCTTGATGCACTTCATAACGTCCGCGTCGTTTACGTTGCGCCAATACTGATAGAATTCGAAGGGACTTGTCTTGTTGGGGTCGAGCCATACTGCGTTGCCCGCCGTTTTGCCCATCTTCTTACCGTTGGAGTCTGTGAGAAGCGTGATAGTCATGGCGTGAGCGTCTTTGCCGAGCTTTTTGCGGATAAGCTCTGTACCGCCGAGCATATTGGACCACTGGTCGTCGCCGCCGAATTCCATGTTACAGCCGTATTTCTTGAACATATAGTAGAAGTCGTAGGACTGCATGATCATATAGTTGAATTCGAGGAAGGAAAGACCTTTTTCCATTCTCTGCTTGTAGCATTCTGCGCGGAGCATATTGTTGACGGAGAAGCAAGCGCCAACCTCACGGAGAAGCTCAACGTAGTTGAGGGAGAGGAGCCAATCTGCGTTGTTTACCATAAGAGCTTTGCCTTCACCGAATTCGATGAAGTTTTCCATCTGGCGTTTGAAGCATTCCGCGTTGTGGTCGATATCCTCTTTTGTGAGTATTTTTCTCATGTCGGTACGACCGGAGGGGTCACCGATCATAGTTGTGCCGCCGCCGATGAGGGCGATGGGCTTGTTGCCCGCCATCTGCAAGCGTTTCATAAGCGTAAGAGCCATGAAATGACCCGCCGTCAAGCTGTCTGCCGTGCAGTCAAATCCGATATAGAAAGTAGCTTTACCGTTGTTTATCATCTCACGGATATGTTCTTCATCAGTTACCTGCGCGATAAGTCCTCGCGCTTGAAGTTCTTCATAAATTCCCATTATTTTTCCTCCTGTAAATAAAAAACGTCCTCTGCGGGAAGAGCAGAGGACGAAAAAATTCGTGGTACCACCTCGGGTTTGCGCGCACCTCGCGGTGCGAGCCTTATGTCGTGCAAAAACACGCCTGCGCTGTAACGGGCGCGCCCGTCGCGCTCTACTTGGTTTCAAGCGCGCCGCTCGGGAGTGTATTTCTGCGTTTTACCTTATTGTCTTTCACCTGCCGACAACTCTCTGGAAGGATATGGCGCATACTTCGTTCCGTCGCTGCGATTAAGTATTATAGGGTGATTATATCATTTTAAAATAGCTTTGTCAAGTGTATGCTTGAAAATCAACTGCCTGCGTTATCAAGCAGATCTCTTGCCGCCGCCTCTGTCTGAGCCGTAACGGAAACACCGCCGATTATGCGTGCGATCTCTGTTACGCGCTCCTCATAGGAAAGCGGGCGTATGCTCGATTCCGTTCTGCCGTCCACTTCGCGTTTGGAAACGAAGAAGTGTGTATTCGCTGTTGCCGCAATCTGCGGAGAATGAGTTACGCAGATGACCTGTGTATTTTGAGAGGCAACCTCTTTGAGCTTAATTCCTATCTTATGCGAAGTCTTGCCCGAAATACCCGTGTCTATCTCGTCAAAAATAAGCGTAGGCGTTTTTTCTTTGTCCGCAAGAGCGCATTTGAGCGCGAGCATCGTTCTGGAAAGCTCGCCGCCGCTAGCTATCTTAGAAAGCGGAAGAAGCGGTTCGCCGGGGTTCGCGGAAACGAGGAATGATACTGCGTCTTTGCCGTTTGAGACAAACTCTGAAAGAGGAGATACTGCTATTTCAAAGCGTACCTTGCTCATTTCAAGGAAGCGAAGCTCTTCTACTATCCTTTTTTCAAAAAGTTTTGCGGCTTCCTTGCGTTTTTCGGAAATTTCTTTCGCTTTTGCAGCAAGGCGAGTTTCGACTTCTTTTAAGTCGTGTTCAAGGTCCGTTATCATCTCGCCCGAATGTTCAAGCGTTTTGAGCTCTGCGGCAATCTTTTCGCGGAAAGCAATCACTTCTTCGATAGATGAGCCGTATTTGCGTTTGAGCTTGGAGATGGCGTTAAGGCGCGTTTCTATCTTGTCAAGAAGCTCTGTGGGATTTTTCACTCCTACATCACATTCTTTATAGACTGTTTCCGCAATATCCTCTACACGATACATGAAATCGTTGAGCATTTCTATATATTCTTCCGACGCGGGCAAAACGTCCGAAAGGGAAGAAAGCGCGTCCGTCGCCTTACGGATAAGGTCTGTGGCGGAGTTGCCTTTTTCGTTCTGATAAAGTGCGCGGTAAATCAGATTTGAGTATTTCGAAATTTTTTCCGCGCTCGCGATCTTCTTTTTCTTGATCTCAAGCGTTTCTTCCTCTCCTGTGTGTGGTTTTACCGCGTCTATATCCGCTATCTGATATTTGAGAAGCTCTATTGTACGTTCTTTTTCCGCCTCTTTGCGTTTGAGATCACGTATTTTTTCGCGTATTTCCGAATATTCGGTGAAAATTGTGCTGTATTCCTTTAGAAGCTCGCTGTCGTCTGCCATTGCGTCGAGGTAGAGAATGTGGTTCTCCTCCTCTAAAAGCGCTTGGCTTGCGTGCTGACCGTGTATGTTTATAAGAAACTCCCCGACCTCACGCAGAATAGAGACGGAAACGCTTTTGCCGTTTATCCTCGCCGTAGAGGAACCGGAGACGCTTATTTCGCGCTGAACAAAAAGCGTGTTATCTTCATCGGGCGAAAAACCGAGAGAAGAGAGCTTTGCCGTTTCGTTTTCCGTCAAATCGGAAAAAAGCGCGGAGACGGACGCAAAGTCCTCTCCGCTTCTGATAAGCTCTTTGCTGGAACGTGCGCCCATGATAAGTCCGA
>JBGVFW010000292.1:0-3492 GCA_045121315.1 Eubacteriales bacterium | reverse complement strand
CACTGAGGGAAACCGTAACAACGCCGGAAGGAACTTCCTCATACGTTGCTTTGAGCGGACATCTTGCAAGAGAGCCTTGACCGTCAATCGCAGTCAGCATCAGCGCTCCGTAAGCGGAAGAAACATTTTCAAATGTGGTTTCATACGCAATCGGGAGGTCTGAATGATTATAAATTTTGATTTTATCTCCGCCTTCTTTTTCGGGAAGCCAAGTGGATTCTCCGTTTTCGGTGATGACGTATTCATGTTTTTCGGTATCCCATACGGAATAGACGTCATAGACGAAAGTCATATCGCCAAAAACGATATCGATGGAATATCGGCTCATTTCGGTTTCATCGTATTTGATGTATACGTTAGCGCCGGAAGAACCGCCGGGCTGAATGGCGGACACGCTCAGCGCAGAGGTAGAAAGGATCAAAATGGCGACCAAACAAATCGCAAGTATTTTTCTCATCTGCCGATTACGCCTCCTTTCTCTCCCCGATCAAGGGGATAAATCCGCTGATGCTTGCGCTTGCGTGGGTGCTATCGTAATCGTGATCGTACCCGTGCTTGCTCCGCTTGAAACAGGGTTCTGCGGAACACCCGATAGATACAAATATCGCTTAACAATATATGCCCCGTCCTTATACGGATCTGTGTCCTTTTCGCAAGACGGAATTTTTCCGTTGTCCTCTGTCTTGCTGTTTCCATCAGGCAGACTATTTGTTTCCACAAGAGCCGCGTCAATACCGACGCCGTAAAAGCTATCAACATCTACCTTGATCGTATAGTACACGTCTCGATTGGAATGATTTTCGATTTGAATGATATTATTCGAACCGTCATTTCCGCTCCAAATACTGCCCTCAACCGATACGTATTTATGCTGATTGACATCCCAAACCTCTTTGGAATAGGTAAAGTTCATCGCGCCAACGATCAAGTCCACGGAGTAACGATTTTCATCGTCGCCCACGTTCACCGTTCGAAGCGTGATCACCTCTTTGTGTGTTTGGCTATTCGGAGAATGATAGTCGATTCGAGTATCTGTGCCACTGGTAAAATCAAGCGGTTTCGGGTCCGACGTAGGCCAGAACTTATGCCACGGACTCATGCCATCATCTTCTTTTTTGAAGATGGCGCCGGTTACCTTGAATGCGATCTCGCCCGGGACAAGTACTTGTGTGTAATCACTCACACCGTCTCCCAAAGCATCGATGATATAATTTCCGTTGGCGTTCGGATAATCCTCGCCGACAGGAAGCCAATCCTTGCCCACATCAAGCTGTAAGGTGATCTTCGTTGGACTATATCCGATTGTGGGATCGTTATAAAAGAACTGCACTTCGGGATTGATCTTTACCGTATCGTCTCCGATCAGACCGAAATAATAAACATCGCCTGCCGCGGAAATGTTTTTGGGATGCTCACTGCCAAGCGCCGTGGCGTCCGCCGCCGTTTCTACGTACGCAACGTAATTTTCAATACCAACGACGTTTAGCGATGCTTTCTTGATCTCAAACTCCGCTTCGCCGTATAGATCATAGGTCGGAAAGCTCATCTCGACGACCACGATGTAGTTGCCTGCATCGGTAGGAGGGCCTGCCAAAAGGTCGTCATGCTCACATAAAAAGCCGTCATGATCCTCATCATCGTTATCTTTATAAAACGTATACTCAACAGGATCTACGTCAAGCGAAATGACATGACTACCGTCCCTCATGTAGGCAGTGTAGTTAAAGTTGCCCATCACGTCGCCGCCACCCGTTAAGATATATTCTTGTGTAGTGGTACTCGCAGCATTCTCGGCATCATGCCCTGCAAACAAGTTGAATCTAAGGAGAGAATTCAAGGTCTTTCTTTCCTTGGGATAGGAATAGTTCTTATCAAAGATATTTGCCCTCGGCGTTGTGGAAAGATCAAAATACGCTCTCGCTTCATGCTCCGCATCCTTGATTCTTTCGTCTCTTGCCACTCGATCTTGGTCGCTGTCTTGATTGCCGTGGATCTCAACCTCAACGTTCCAGATCGGATGCTCTACTGCAGGAGCTGTTCTGTTATCAATCAAGGAAACGTATGCGTAAGCAACAGGGATGGTTTCGCCTCCAATGTTTAAGTCGGCGATGACATGACCGCAGTCAACTTCCAATTCCAAATGACCCGTAAGCGCACCGCTTTCACCCGTCGTTTTTACGCGGCCCGTAACGTAATTGATCTCCGTTACGACGATTCGCTCGTGGGTGTGGGTGGTCGTTTCCGGAGTGCCAACATTTTGACCCCAATTGTTCTCTCGATCTGTATGGGTGGTACACTCATGAGAAATATCCGTTGTGATGCGGATCACGTCCTCAACGCGCACCATGGAAACGTTAAAGGTCAATGTCTCTGTGATCGTAGTTTCGATATAAACCCAGTCTGTGTTGCTCCATTCTCTACTGCTACCGGAAAATTGGTGAGTAGCGTTCTCAATCAAACTCGTGGGCGAAGCCGCATTACTGCTGATAGTAGTTTCAATTTTATACCCATTTTCTCCTTGAGCAGGAGAATCAAAAGAATCCGTAACCGTATAATGGAAGCCGATCGTCTCTTCTGCGAAATGGCTATAAGAGGGCACGACAGGTGTGCCGTCATACGTTTTCGTCAGATCATTTAACTGGATACCGTGCGCCTCTTTGACGATGACTTCGATTCGGTATACGACATAAGGCGAAGTACCGACCGTCGCAACATCATTTTTTCGAATCCAAAGGTCTGTTTTGGCTTGTCCCTCGGGAACTTCAAACATATATCCATGCCCCCCGGTGCCGTATTGCAAGCCGTATTCTTTCATACCGATAAGCGTTGGCTTGTCGTCATTCGCATCTACGGTATCGATCGTAATATCGCCCGACTTGACGTCAAGGTCTCGGATATCCAAGGTGATGGAAGAGACCGTTAACTCCTTATTATCATTGTAAGGATCATATGTAAAATCTAAATAGAAAGTTCGCTGTCCGGGTTCCAGATAAATGGTATAAACGTATGTACTCGGAGAGAATGTGATCAAATTTGTCGTAACACGACATTCGTTGTGAGACTCCTTACCATACCAAACTAACGCATTGTCTTTTCCCTCAACGCCGACATGCAAATCGGTGAGCGGCTTCGCAACGTCATCCTCATACATATTGGGCGTTTCGGTGAGCTTTCCAGCTTCATCCGCGCTCAAATGATAGTCGCTTTGATATGCGATCGCGCCCGAGGTAACGCCTGAGTTGTATTTTTTGATCACGGAATAGACCGGTTGGTTACCCTGCCGCGCATTCGGTGCTTCCAAAACGTACGCACCGCCGTATTCGGCAGGATGAGGGAGTGTCAACGCGATCGCCTTATAGCCGGCAGGAACTACGTATTCTTTGATCACCTTTGTTTGATCAAACCAATAAGAAAGTTGAACACCATTTGTATCCACGGCTTCACCGGTTGGTTCACCGTTTTCATCCACCGCGTATAACGTATGTTCATCTG
>JBGVFW010000291.1:0-1969 GCA_045121315.1 Eubacteriales bacterium | reverse complement strand
GGCCGCCGCGCTCGGCTTCCTATAAACGATGTCCGCAGACGTTTCGCTTTCGGATATTTGCTCAACTTGAAGCAGCTTTGGCGGTACCCACACAAGCTTTGCCTCGCGCGTGCTCTTGCTTTTTTCACGTGTGCTCATCGGCATCGGAGGAATGGGAAGAAGTATATTTTCCGCGCGGCTCCTGCTTTGTTCGCTTACATATAGCGGTTTTGGAGGCGTTGGTCGAAGTATCGCCTCCGCAAGGCTTTCGCTTGGTTTCTTTGCTCCGAGCGCCGCCGTCGGCGTCGGGCGCAGACTTACAAAACCGCCGCTCCGAGAAATATCGCCTATCGTAATCGGCGCCGTAGGAACCGCACAAAATCCGTCGCTCAAAAGCGTGCGTGAAATTTTGTTTATCACTATCGGCGCCGCAGGCGCGGGAAAGAGCGCGGCGGCAATATCCGTTTTGGAAAGCGCCTTCGCAAAGTTAAGCCCAGGGAACGCGCAAAGGGCTACTCTGGCGGGCGCTTTTATGATTGCCGTATAAGCAAGGTCGGAAATGTTCGCCGTTCCCATCCAAATATCAAGCGCCACGTTCATCTTGCGGACAAGCTCTAGGATATACCAGCCAAAGAGCTTGTCGGGGTTTTGCTTGTCTGTTTCGTAACCGACAAAATCCTTGCGCCCCGTGTAACCCTCGCGCGCCGTGTCGAATTCCCACGGCCATTTTCGCATAGCTTCAGGCGATATACGCTCTATGTTATTCCGAACCGCGTTGAATTTTTTCGCCGTGAAACGGTTATACGGGTCGTATCTTGCCTCGGTGCCATCGGCGTTGAAGCCCATTAGCGTTTCTTCAAATGAAAGAAGTCCGTATTCGTTCCAAAAGTAGTCGGAAAGGTTATCGTCAAAAATATCTTGTGTGTACAGCGCGTCCAGCTTGTATTTCAAAAAATAAACTATTTCATTCCACACGCCACAGGTGAAGTTTATGCAATCGCCTTGCTCCGTCAGCGCCTTGTACGCGGCGGCGCGTTCTTCGCCGTCGTTCCACTCGAAGTGATCGCCGAAAGAGCTGTCCGTGGGCAAAAATGGCATTAAAGGCTCGTTTGCCATAGCTTATCTCCTTATCCGAAGCGCGCAATAGCTTCGCCCGTGTAAACGTTCTGCATATCCTTGCCTGACACGACGTACGTCTTTCCCGCGGAAAAGGAAACGAATATACCTTGATATCCATCTTTCGCGACAAAATTGCCGTAAGCCTCGGCGGGCGCGTCGTTGCCTATCCACAGCCCGTTGTCAAACCTCTTGCAGATGCCGCTCACGCCCTCGTCCGCGTTCGAACGAAGTGAAATGTACGGGTAATTGTTCTCCGATGTGGGGTAGCCGATCTTGACAAGCATCTGCCCTTGCCTGTTGTAAATGGCAAATCCGTCAACGGTCATTTCCGTGTAGCCGCCTATCTCGCCATTGTCTAGCGCATATATCTTCGAGCCTTTTATCGTGCAGGCTTCGAGGTTGATAGAACGCAGCACGCCCGCGAGAATAAAATCAGCTACGATCTTGCCGTCTTGCGTTATAGCTGTCGAATACGGGCCATTATAGCCGTTCGACGAATGACCTAGCCCGGCGCTGTTCCACCGCCAAACGTTCAAGGCTTCGGAAATATAAGGCTTATCAAGTATCAAAATTTCCTGCGGATTTTTCGGAGGATTTAATACAACGTAACCGCCGCTTTGCCCGGTGATGGCGTTTGTTGCGTTCAATATGGCATTTTGTATTGCCGTGCCGGTTTCCTTTTTGGCACTTTCTATTTCTTGCTTTGCGCTTTGAATGCCGGAGCTGAGCTTCGTAACGGAGTTTATAAGAGAGGGTCTGGGAGAGCCGAGCTCTATCTTTTCGTATTTTTCCGCTAGAATGTCATATACGGTCTTTATGACCTTTGAGCTTGCCGTGATGCCGAGCCTTTCTATATAAACGCTTACCGTGT
>JBGVFW010000290.1:0-2092 GCA_045121315.1 Eubacteriales bacterium | reverse complement strand
TCTCAAAGTAATTATAGATAGACGTGCGCGTAAAGGAGGTATAATCCGCGATCTTCATGATCGTGATCTCCTTAAAGCTCAAATCCCTGTAGAGCGTCCGGCACGCGGAGATGATCTCCTCCCGTCGCGCGTTTGTCAGCTCCGGCGAACCCTTTGGCATATTATCACCTGCTTCAAATATTCTGACATCGTGTCAGCACTATTATCATACACCTGTTCTGACAGATTGTCAATACCGAAATCAGGATCCTGATGATTTGTTTGCCAAAAGCAGCTTTGCAATTATCCAAAAAAGCAAAACCAAATCACGAATAATTTATGCGTTTTCACAAATTTCAAATTGGGGCTTGCTTTTTTGACAAAAATATGGTAACATAATTCTTGCGGTCGATAACAACCGTACATGCGCCGGTAGCTCAGCTGGATAGAGTGTCTGACTACGAATCAGAAGGTCGGGAGTTCGAGTCTCTTCCGGCGCGCCAAAGAGAATGAGAGTACAGCAGTGAGTGACACATTATTACTGCTGTATTCGAATTCTTTAAAGTTTATTTTCGGATTGGGTTGTTCGTATCTTTACCCCATTCAACAACGTCATGTAAACGGTGTTACACGCACTATCCTCTTGATGTTTCCCAACATGAGAGTGAGTTGCCGATGTAGTTACTAAACAAGAACGGAAGTTCACACAGATTTCCGATCTTGCAGAGTGGATCAGGCTCTTACTCCGTACAAAAGGTTATTCCCCGAGAATAACAACTGTGTGTTGGTCGCTTTCCTGCTGGTAACAGGATTGGCTTAAAAGTCAGAGGTCATCGCGTAACTCTTATTTGACGGTTGAGTACCAGATACATTGATCCTATTCAGTTTTATGGCACAGTTTAATGATTGGAAATGACAGCTTAGTTTGGTAGACGTGGGCTGTCTTTTTCTTTTATAAACCATACCAAATTAGATTATATAGCAGTTGCCGATAATTGTCAATCGAATTTTGTCGAATCAGATTACAATCCGATTACAATTTCCAACAGAAGAAAGAATCTTGCCGGGATGGTGGACAAATTGTCCACTGTCCCTTTTTCGCGCCTATCCTCTGCCCCAAAAGCGGTTGAAATAGTCTGTGAAATATTCCGTTGCGGTTTCATCACCAAATGCGGGACTTCCTTTTTCATGTTCGTCAACGAGTTTTGCGTGGTACATTATACCCGCTTCCCACTCCTCTGCCAGTGACTTGATTTTGCTGATGTACGCTGTCCGAAACAAATACTCTGTTTCTTCATTCCATTCGGGAAAGCTTTCGTCCTCAGTGTATTGCTCAAGCGCATTCATTTCCGCAGATTCCAAAATTTGGTCGTAAGTTGTTGGGTTAATATTTTCATTGAAACATCTTTGTTTCGTATCATAGTACACCAAGCTCTCCAACTCAGCGCGTACTCCCTCAAACTCAATCTTAATGACCTCTGCCCATGTGGACGGTTCATCATCATCTTGCGAAACGATACTCTTGCCGGTCGAATCAAATCCATAAAGCTCTGAGAACTTATGCACATCATGGAACCCCTTATCTTCCGAGCAATTCCAATAGATTGTGCTGTCATCATTCCGTTTACAGCCATGAGCCAGCAGAACATAGCCGCTTGACACGCTGATGAACAGACCGACGTTGCTGAAACCCTCGCTTTCCAAACACAAATACTTTATGCCGTTATGATTTTGATAGATTTTTCCGGCAATCGGGTGAAAATGATTATTTTTCATTATATATACTCCTTCATCTTCTCTGTCACGGAAGCAAGTGGACAATTTGTCCACCTACTCCCCGACAGAAGGTTCAAACTTCTTAAACGGGCTTATATGTCGCTCCAATGCTTTCCATTCTTTCCGCAAATTCGCAGATATGATAGAGATTGTTGCCGATTTCGACGTGATACGGGTCGATATACCGGCACACATACTGTTTTGGCTTATCGTCCGGATACGCAATCTGAATCAATCCGCCGTCGGGAATCGTGAACAAGTCGTTGTATTTGGAGTCAATGAAGCGGATACCCTTCTTAGAACGCTCCAGATGGCTGTCTAACCAATCCTTTTTGTA
>JBGVFW010000289.1:0-2799 GCA_045121315.1 Eubacteriales bacterium | reverse complement strand
CCTGGCAGATACCCGCACCGGGAGGGCAATGGTGCCAACCGGTTTCGCTGTCGTCATAGCCAAATCCCGTTGCGGCGTACATTTTATCGCCTTCAAGGCGAATGGGTTCGGTTGTAGGACCTTGGTTGCCGCCGTAAACGTAATCGTTGCGTACTGTCACTATAAGAGTGTTTTCGCCGCTGTGCATATATGGAGTAGCGTCAAATTCGAACGCACCGAAAAATCCTTCGTGACTTCCCAAAAAAGAACCGTTGAGGAAAACTTCTGCTATATAATCCACACCGTCAAAGCAGAGAAAAGCCGCTTTGCCTGCGGGTATTTTATCCATATTAAAGATCGTGCGGTAATAGTGTACCGTTGCGCCTGTGGGACCGAAATAATATGGAATAGTGATACTTTGCCATTCGCCCTCACCACGCATGACGCGTGTGAAATCTGCTAGATCTTCCTCTGTTGCCTCTCTCATGGCGAAGTTTACGAGGGTGAGTTTTTCACGTGTTTGCGTTGTGACGGGAGCGAGCTTCTGCATAAAAGGCTCATATTTTACTCGTAGTTCTTCGATAATCGTGTCAAGCTCTTCACGCGTATCGGGCTTTTTGTAAACGGGAGTGATCGCGCCGTCATATTTGCTCAGAGCGAGCGTCACGCCGTTTTTCGGTGTCGGTTTCGGGAAAACGAGCGGAACTCGTTTTGAGCCAATCTCTTTTGAGGCGATAGCGCCAAAAAAGTCTGCCATAATGTTTTCCTTTCAAGAAAAAATATTTATACGGTAATTATACATAAGTAATCGTGAAAAATCAACATCAGAACAGGAATTTTGTTGACAAATATTTATCTCTTTATTATAATGTAAAGAAAAAGTTATTGAATATTTTTGTACCAGGGTATTCGGAGGAAATAATGGATTTTTTGAAAAATAATATGCGTTTTTCGTTTTTATACGGCGACGAGACGATCACGGAGAAAAATTTCGGCAAGGAAGTTTTCGAAAATGACTGCAGTGTTACAACGGTCCTTACTTCGCGTGACGGGCTAACGGTGACGAATATTGCCAAAAAACATGAAAAATACGGTGTTTACGAATGGGTAAACTATTTTGAAAACACGGGAAATGTGCCCACAAAGATAATATCCGAGCTTTGGGATTGCGACATAAAAATTCCGTTTCCGCACGATGGCTATCTCCGAGACCAAGCTAAATTGCCAGACCCCGAACGCGTTATGAAGATATATGCACCAAGTGGCTCTGTTTGGGCAGACGAAGAATTTTACTGCAACGTGAACAGAACAAAAAACAACAGATTTGATTTTTACCTGTTTCCCGGTGAAAGGAGGCAGTTTGCCGCGTCGGGTGGGCGCTCGTCCGAAGCTCACGCACCGTTTTTCAACGTACATAAAAACGGGCGCGGATTTATCCTCGCCGTTGGCTGGACGGGGCAATGGCATAGCGATTTTGGGTATATTGGTGACTATATGGAGGCAAAAACGGGGCTCGAGGACACGAGTTTCCGCTTGTTTCCCGGCGAAAAGATAAGAACGTCATCTGCGTTCATTATGCCATATGAGGGAAGTGTGGAGTATTCCCAAAACAAATGGCGTAGGTTTATAAAAGAAGTGATATCTCCCATAGGCAAAAACGGATACGCAGAAATGCCGCTCTGTGCAATGTTTTGGGGCGGTATGCCAAGCGACGAAATGGTGCGCCGCATAAATCGTATTAAGGAGCACGATATCCCTATAGAGTGTATATGGGTAGACGCGGGTTGGTACGGCACAAGCGAAAAGGAAAGCATAGACGAATTTCAAGGTGATTGGGGAAGCTTTACTGGGGATTGGCGCGTGAACCCGCGCATACACCCCGACGGCTTGCGTGAGGTGGCGGAGGCGGCACACAAAACGGGCAAAAAGTTTCTTTTGTGGCTCGAACCCGAAAGAGTGCTTCACCATACGCCCATCTCAAAGGAGCACCCCGAGTATTTCTTCGGTTCGTCCGCAAGGCTTCTCAACCTCGGAAAAGAGGAGGCTTGGCAGTATTGCTTTGAAACGCTTTCGGAAAAGGTAGAGGAGCTTTCTCTCGATTGTTACAGGCAGGATTTCAATATGTCGCCCATAACGTATTGGCGCGGCAGGGACGCAGAGGACCGCAAGGGTATTTCGGAGATAAAGCACATTATGGGGCTTTACAGGCTTTGGGACGCGCTTCTTGAAAAGTTTCCGCACCTGTTAATTGACAACTGCGCAAGCGGCGGCAGAAGAATAGATATTGAAACCATGCGCCGAAGCGTTCCTCTTTGGCGAAGCGACGCGATGTGCCCCGTGGATTGCAGGAGCGAAACCGTGCAGATGCACAATATGACGTATTCCGCATGGACGCCGCACTCGGGCGCGGCGATAGGTCCGCATTACGATGCTTACAGCGTGAGAAGCTCATACGCTTCGGGGCTTGCCGTGAAGCACGCTTACACGGTGAAAGAGCCTTTTGACGATGAGAAAAAGCTTTCGTGGCTTGCTGAATATTTGAAAGAATATCTTGATTTGCGCCCGTATTTTACGGCGGACTTCCATGCGCTTACGGAGCCTTCGGGAAGCGACAACGTATGGTCCGCCGCGCAGTTTGACAGACCCGAGCATGGCGACGGTATCGTGCAGGTGTTCAGGAGGGAACGCGCGCCGTATACGCAGGCAAGCTTTTCTCTTGCGGGAATAGACGAGAGCGCGGAATATGCTTTTACCGATATCGACAGCGGGGAAGAAACGCGCATTTCGGGCACGGAGCTTGCCGAGCACGGTTTTTGTGTG
>JBGVFW010000288.1:0-2986 GCA_045121315.1 Eubacteriales bacterium | reverse complement strand
TATAAAAACAAATAAGATTACCGCCGAGAGCGACCGTTACGGATGCTCTCGGTGGTTTTTACCTTTTACTGCGCATAAAACGAGAGTCTAATCATAAAATGAGATGTTGTTATTTTCCTTTATTACTGTTATAATATGGCGGGTCTCCGGTGGAGACCTCTATCGCTATGTGCTATCGAAAGCTTGAAAAATTCAAGGAAGCATATCAGATATATCTGGAGATCGCCGATATCCACCGTAAAAACGGATATGACGTAGAGGCTGATCAGGCTCTAGGGTATGCAAAGAAAATTGAAGACAAAATAAAAACATAAATTCGTTGCAATAGGTGCACAGTTCACATTGTACTCAAAAAAGCAGTGCTTGTCAGGAACAGTAGATGGAGTTTTGGAACACGAGAACTAAAGCCTCCCTTGCGTAAAGGGAGCCGACGCAGAAGGTGGCTGAGGGATTGTTTTTACCTTAAATTTAATTTTTACAATCCCTCCGTCACGGCAAGCCGTGCCACCTCGGCTTTGTTTCCACTCGATAGTATGATAAAAGGCACTTGTGAATTTTTGCCACAAGTGCCTTTGTTGGTCTTGTCAGAAGTAGGGCGGGGGTATCTCTCCCCCTACATTGTAAAAGCAAGGAGATTTGCTTTCGGCGGCAGCAAGCTACCGCCCTACGATATTTGTGGAAGATCAAAATCTGCTTTATGAAAGGTACCCTTTCGGGTGATTTTTTGTACTTTTTGAAAAAATTTTTGAAAAAAGCGAAAAAAACAGCATTCTCAATCGTCATAGTAAATGAAAGGAGGTAATGAAATGAACGAAACGGAACTTTTAGAACTTTTGGAAAGAGTGAGGGGCAAGGACAAGGCGGCTTTTGTGGCTTTGTATGGTGAAATGAAACGTCCCATTTACACCGTTGTTTTACGAATAGTGCAGAACAAGGAATGCGCAGAGGACGTGACGCACGACTTGTTTTTGCAGCTTTTCGTTGAACCGCCCGACTCTTCCGTGAAAAATCCGCGAGCGTGGATATTCAGAACGGCGCGCAATCTGGCAATAGACGCTCTTCGGAAAAAAGGCGGAGAAGAACTGCAGGAGGAAAGCGCCGTCACAAACGACGCAGATGAAGCCATTTCGTTACAACTCGATATAAAAACTGCGTTCGGGCGTCTTTCTTCCGTGGAAAGACAGATAGTTTCGCTCCATGCGAACGGCGGACTTGGCTTTGCCGAGATTGGAAAGATCGTGGGGCTTTCGCTCCCTGCGACGTACCGCAGATATCAAAAAGCGGTAAAAAACC
The DNA here is from genome assembly GCA_045121315.1 of Eubacteriales bacterium. GTDB lineage: Bacteria > Bacillota > Clostridia > Oscillospirales > CAG-272 > UMGS731. The sequence goes on along the minus strand of JBGVFW010000288.1, from coordinate 1,693 downwards.
CTCCGCGATTTTTTGAACGGAGATAAAGTATGATTTTTAATGGAGGTAATTTTATGAAAAAAATAACAGCTATTTTACTCAGTTTGCTTATAATGCTTGCATTCCCGTGCGGAATTTTGGCATCTGTTGCTCCTGACTCAACAACGACGGCAACGATATTTGCGGAAACGGACGCTGAATCCCCGCTCGACCAAGCCGTTTACGCAAATCAAGCATGGGTAAAGCTTTATAACACATGGGAATGTAAATACGGATATTCCAAATGCCCCGATTATATAGGTGGTTGGTGGACAGATGCGGAAGGATATCTTCATATTGCTCTTGCAGATGAGGCGGGCAGAGCGGAAATACTCGAAATTCTCGGAGAAGACGAAGTTTTGCTGATATTCGAAAGCGTAAAATATTCGCTTAACGAGCTTCTTGCGATAGCGGAAGAAGTCAAAGTAATGGGAGGAAAAAACGAAAACTATTCGGGCATATTCGTTTTTAACTATGAAAACGCGGTTCACGTTTATTTTTCCTGCGATGAAGGCGATAGCTCCGTGCAGAATTTCGTAAATGAATGTACGGAAAAATACGGCGATGCCGTGAAGTTTTCCTACGGCATTGTGGCGGAGGATATAAAGATTGTCGGCGGCGGAAATATTATTTACAACGACTTTCATGACACCACTGGAACAATAGATATCGGCTATGGCGTTGACGAAAAAAATTCGTTCGGATTATGGTTCGTTACCGTGATATTGGCGGTTTGCGTTTGTTCCTTGTTTTTTGTTTGGAAGAGAAAAAGCGCGCTTGCGCTCCGCACATCAACTGGCGAAACGGTAACGACGGGAAAGATCAGCTTTGCCGAAACGGAAAAAATGGCGGCTCAAAACCTAGATACATCTGCTTCTCTTGATATAAGGATAGCAGAGGATATAAAAGATTTATAATAGAAAAAATAGAAAAAATGCGCTCCAAGAGCGCATTTTTTTCTATTTTTTTATTCTCACGCTTATTTCTCCACCACGCAGAATATCTTGTGTGCCGTTGGGGAGTTCTGCGATAAGACCGCCGTCGTTGTCGATGCCGACGGCGCGTGCCTCATATTTTTTCTCGCCCTTGATGACGAAAATATCTTTACCCGTAACGTAGGAATTTTCGCGGTATTCGGGGATAAATTCGCGCGCGGAAAGGTTTTGCGCAAAGGTAAAAAGCTCGTTTGCAATGCTTGCGGCGATAAAATTGCGGTCGGCGTTTTCGATTCCGAGTGAAGACGCAACCTGCGCTATTTCTTCAGGAAAATCTTGCGTTGAAAGATTTATTCCGATGCCTACGGCAACGCCCAAAAGCTTGCCCGTTTCGAAATTTGTTACCGCTTCGGCGAGTATACCGCAAATCTTTTTATCTTCAAGATAGATGTCGTTTACCCCCTTTATTTTAACTTTTTTGCCCGTTACGCGCTCCATCACGTGCATAACGGCGACGGCGGCGGCAGGGGTGAGAAGAGTCGTTTCTTCAAAAGAAAAATCTGCGGGCAATATGACAGTAAAATAAAGCCCCGTGTTTTCGGGCGAGTAGAAGGTTCTGCCGAGTCTGCCACGCCCGCCTGTCTGTGTTTCGGCGGCGATGAGCGCTTTGCCCGAAAATCCGCTCTCCAAGCGCCTTTTCGCCTCGTTATTTGTAGAATCTATCGTTTTGAAAACGTTTA
>JBGVFW010000287.1:0-4369 GCA_045121315.1 Eubacteriales bacterium | reverse complement strand
AGATGAAGGGAGTGCGAGTCTCCCGGAAGAATGACGGGTTGCAGCGCCCGCAAGCTGTGAAAGGAACGATATGTTGTCAGGACTTGATATTTTCTATAAATACGGAGCTCATACAATGGCCCAAACAATCAACGCGGTTGTTGTCCCAAGGACCGGAGATTTTGTGGTAATGAATAACCTCAAACATGTAATCAAAGAGGTAATTTGGCATTTGAATAATGGCCCTTCTTGGATCGAGATCCAAGTCGAAAAAGTGTAAAGGAGTAAGTGTATGAGGGCAAGAAACCAGTTTGCAGCTTCGGGTAGTTGTTCGGCTCCGGAAAAGGTGATCAGAGGCACGGTAGAAGGAATTACCTTCACCAGCCCTGAGTTCACGGGGTCAATGGATAGTCAAATTTTTTGGGATGATCTGAGAGCCTATGCAAAGAGCATTAACTCTTTCGTAGTGTTGGTAGATGGCAAAGCAAAGTGACAAATCTATTCACTTCATCCATTTTCAGAAAGCCATCATCGTATCCCGTAACTAAAGGCGCGTCAGCGTGGAAAGAAATCAATTTATCTTGATGGTGCAGCACTGTCTGCACCATATTTTTGTATTTTTAAGCAGTGTTACTTTGTGTTAAAAAATACCAGGGACAAGTCCCTGGACCCTATGCGGCGGATGCGCGCATAGATTAGAGAAAGAGGGTACGGGCTGTGCCAATAGCACAGATGTACAAAAGAAAATTCTCTCCGTAAAACGGCTTATCGAGACAAGCGATAAGGGAGCGTTTGGGTTAAGGTTGAGCCATAAATTATCAGAAAACTTTGACAAAAGGTATTGACATAATGGAGCATTTGTGATATAATATATACAGAGAATGACGGAGGGCGGTATCCGACAAGCCGCGAAAGGAACGAGTATGGAAAAGGTTGCAATGACCAAGGAAATCATGGATGTTATCAACGCGGTTATTAGTTACGGCAAATTCATCCGGGATCACAACTACATCATCCCCCAAGAGGGTTTTGATCTTTTTGCGGAGATGGAGAAGTATTACCATTCGCTCCCTCTTCCTGACGGCATGAAGAAAAATCGGCATGACTTTGAACGTATCCTGCAAATTGGTTGGTATTCTGATGGAGAGTTGGAGCGTCTGAATAATATAGCTTACAGCGACCTGCATCAGGAAAGATGGAACTGGAGGTAAAGGAGTAAGGGTATGAAAATTTATGTGGTTATGAAAAACGATGGTTGCGAATGCAGCGTTATTACCGCAACCTTTGACGAGAATCTGGCTGATGCAATTGCGAAAAAATTTGATGATGCTTACGTTGATGTGCATGAAAACCCGGAGAACTTGTTAAAACCCTGCTGGTTTGTGCGTTTTGAGAAGGATGGCTCTGTATGCGAGATTAAGAACAAGACTTCTGATGCTTATTGGTATCAGGATATCAACAAATGTTCTTTTGATACGCAAGGTCGTGTTTATGTTGCCGTCAATGCCGACGATTCTATTGCAGCTATCGAGATCGCTGCCGAAAAGCGGTCTCGGTTCCTGGCCGAAAAGAAGCCACCTCTGGAGGAACGGATTGAGCAAGCCAAGAAGGCACAGGAGAATCAGTCAGCCAAAGAGATTTGGCACGGCATGGACACCGAGGATTACATGAAGTAAAGGAGTAAGGGTATGAGAGAAATTTTATCAATTCTATCTTCGGTATTCGGTGTGATGCTGATCATCTGCGGTTTGTATCTCACCTATCGTGGCACTTCCAAGTTGCTCCGTGTTCGTAAAGATCCGAGTCTGAAAGAAGACAGAGATTACATGAGTCATTATGTTCAGTTTGTCTTGGTGGGTCTTAGTGCTATCGGTATGGCTGGTATTTGTATTTTTTTGCTGCGTCCTTCCTTCCTGGAGAATTTTGGTGGTAGCATTAATTTCAAAAATCTGCCGTTTGCTATTTTCTGCATCTTGATGGGCGTCATTATAATTAAAAAAGGCCCTCCCGTTCCCAAGAGGGAAATTAAATATATCGTTGCCTATTTGCGCCTGAAAATCTTCGGATTCCGTGTTGCTGATGCCGTAACCGTGGTAACGGAAATATGTGAAAGCGTGAAAGAGCACCCGGATTGCACAGATAAACTTCGCGCCAACATGGAACTCATTGCGAGTAAGTTCCAGAACTTGAAAGCGATGAAAAAAGGAACTATTTCTTCTGCCCAGGAAGAATGCTATAAAGATTTGTTTAAGCGGCTTATGGCTCTGGACAAGAAAGACCCTGACGCAAAAGGCTGGGAAAAAGAAACGACTGAAATTATCGCCAGATTCAAATCCTAAAGGAGCGTGAGAGCTGATGGCAAACAGAAATCAGTATAGAGGCCGTGATGGCCGATTTGAGAGGTGCACGATAGAAAAAGCATTCGGCATCAAGACTAATCCCGGCCACCGATACCGTTGTCTGAATTGTGGTCACGTTTTTATGCCCATTCTGGAATCCGGAATTTGTTCCGAGTGCGGCAGCAGAGAAAAAGTTAAAGATGTTTAATATTAAATGAATATTAAATTAACACTAAAATAATGCAAAAAAGAATGTTAGGAAGAAAACATGTCAATCCATATTATTTTATTTCTTTTAATTATCCGTGTTTTATGGCACGTTGTTTGCGTTGTACGTTATTACAAATCTGCTTATCGCAAATGCACGCACAACCGTTATCTTTCTGTTATGAGAGACGCAGGAAAACGTGGCGAATACCTGTTATACAAAGAGCTCAAGGGTTTTGAAAAGACAGGAGCACGTTTCTTGTTCAACACCTATCTTCCTCACTCTTATGGCCGCACAACCGAGGTCGATGTTATGATGATCCATACTACCGGGGTTTTTGTTTTTGAAAATAAAAACTATGGCGGTTTGATTTTCGGAGATCCGGATGAAGATAATTGGACACAAATGTTCCCCAAAAAACACGGAAATGGGCCTTCCAAGGAATATTTTTTTAACCCTATTAAGCAAAACGACATACACATTCAAAGTCTTAAGCAAGTACTCTCTATGGAACGTTCGATATATTCGGTAATCGTCTTTGGCGATCGTTGCGAATTAAAAAACATTTCCGAAAAAATCACTCAATATTACACGCTTTGCCGCACGTATTCGGTAAAGAAAAATGTTTCTCGTATTGCGGCTATTGAAGAGTGTGTTATAAAGCAAGAACAAGTTGAAGAAATCTACAATAAACTGTATCCCTATTCGCAAGTATCCAAAAAAGTCAAAAGAAAGCATATCTATAACATTTAACAAAGGAGTAATATATGGCAACACAGCTGATTTGGAAGTGGAAGATGATCGGTCGGTATGCCGATGGTGAAGAGCTCACCGTCGGCGGCTTCGATGAATCCGAGTGTATGAGTAAACTAATTGGTCTTCAGGAAAGGCACGGAGAACTTACCTGGTACAGTGGCTTTTCTGACGAGGATTATGAAGCCGGTAAATATATTGGTGTCGAGAATTTCATTTATGAACAAGGAGCAAAAATATGTTAAGATTGTGGGTTAAAGATAATACAAGCGGTGCAGTTCACGAATATGGAACCAATCGGCACGATTCCTTGGTTCTGCAGGAAGACGGTTCTCTACACTATGAAAACATTCAGTGCTGCGCCGGCACGATGTTTCCCGAAGAAGGCTACAGCTTTTGCCGAGAAGATGGCACCATCCCCGATGTAACCGCCGTGGATATCGGAGATGAATATTTGGATATTGGCGGTTGCTATTTTGAAAAGCCAACAAATGATGAAAAGGGACTTGTCTTGACGTTCGATGGTGCAACGGGATATTTCCCAAAGGAATTTATCGTCGAAGCGATAAGAGCATATATAAAGCAAAGCAAGGAGCGTGACAACTGATGACAACGTTTTTCAAAACGGTCAACTACAAGACAAGAAAATCGCAGCTGCACTGCGTAAGGCTACCGAGGACTATGAGAATGGCGAAATAATTGAAGTCAAGGACGTATTGATTGAGATTATCAACGCGATTACTGATTTTGAGAATGACGAAAAATAAGGAGTTAGGATGAAAATCACAAAGATGTGTTATAAAGATAACAGTGGGTACATTCCGGGCATACTTATTCAGCGAATTTTTCATAAGCCGATATTTGTATCAATGGAGCCTTCTTGCAATTGGAATTACAAAATTATAACTCGTGAAAACAAAGATAAGTTGACTTCTTACAGTTCCGAACAACTTCCTGAGCAAAGTGAATTCAATAATTACAACAAACGTAAGGAATTAAAACGTTTAGGATGCGCAGCTTTGCGTTTTGTTAAAGCGCTTGATGAGCAATCATCAAATAATACCGGTTAATCAAAAAACAATATATCAAA
>JBGVFW010000286.1:0-4413 GCA_045121315.1 Eubacteriales bacterium | reverse complement strand
GGTATTCAGGTAATGGACTTCAACTCTCTCTACCAGCTCATCGCTTTGCAGAGAGATAACCCCGAGCTCCTCGGAATTGCAAAGGATATGCTTTTCGTCCCCGACCTTCTCAACTATTTCCTCACAGGTAAAAAGCAGACGGAATATACTATAGCTTCCACCTCCCAGCTTCTTGACGCAAAGGCAAGAAATTGGTCAAGCGAAATTATCGAAAAATTCGGTTTGCCGAAGCACATTTTCTCCGATATCGTTGAACCCGGCACGGTTTGCGGCAAGCTCCGCGACGACGTAAAAGAGGAATGCGGCGGTATCGACCCCACCGTTATCTCCGTTGCGGCGCACGACACGGCTTCTGCTGTCGTTTCCGTTCCTGCAAAGAGCGACAAATTTATCTGGATAAGCTCCGGTACGTGGTCTATTATGGGTACGGAAACAAAGGCTCCCCAGATAAGCGCGAAATCCTCCGAATACAACTTCACAAACGAGGGCGGTTACGGCGGAACGTTCCGTTTCTCCAAGAACATCACGGGCCTTTGGGTCCTCCAAGAATCGAGAAGACAGTGGATCCGCGAAGGTCAGACACACGGCTTTGGCGAGCTTGTTGAAATGGGCAAAGCCGCAAAACCCTTGCAGAGCTTCATCAATCCCGACGATCCCCGTTTCGGCGTTCCCGGCAACATTCCCAAGAGAATACGCGAATACTGTGCCGAAACAGGTCAGCCCATTCCCGAAACAAAGGGAGAGATCGTTCGCTGCATAAGCCAGAGCTTGGCAATGCGTTACAGGTGGACTGTTGAAAAAATCGACGAAATGGTTGGCGAACGTATGCCGGCTATCAATATCGTCGGCGGCGGCACACAGGATAAGCTCCTTTCTCAGCTTTCTGCAAACGCTTGCGGCAGACCCGTATTTACAGGCCCCGTTGAAGCGACGGCTCTGGGTAATATCGCGGCTCAGGCTATTGCAAACGGCGAGATCAAAGACCTCAAGGAAGCGCGCGAGGTTATCGCAAATTCCTTCGAAATTGAAGAATTCTATCCCGAAAACAACAAGGACGAATGGGACGAAGCATACGAAAAATTCAAAAAACTCATCTGATGTTTCTACATATATTAGTTAAGTAAAAAATTCATAAATACAACTCGCAAAAGGAGAATTCAAAATGAATACAAGATATGAATCCGCCAAAGAAATATATGCGTCTTACGGCGTTGACACGGATGCGGCTATTGCTAAGCTGAAAAATGTTCCTGTGGCTCTCCACTGCTGGCAAGGCGACGACGTAAAAGGCTTTGACACGGACCCCACCAAACCTCTTACGGGAGGTATTCAGACAACGGGTAACTATCCCGGCCGCGCAAGAAACCCCGAAGAGCTTATGGCGGATATGGACAAGGTGCTCTCTCTGTGCCCCGGCGCAAAGAAGATAAATGTTCACGCTTGCTACGCTATTTTCGAAGATGGCGAATGGGCAGACAGAAACAAGCTCGAACCCAAGCACTTTAAAAAATGGGTCGAATTTGCAAAAACGAGAAACTTGGGTATCGACTTCAACCCCACGTTCTTCTCCCACCCCAAAGCAAACGGACTTACACTTTCCCACCCCGACAAAGAAATTCGTGATTTCTGGATCGAACACGGCAAGGCTTGTATTCGCATTTCCCAGTATTTCGCGGAAGAAACAGGCGTTCCCTGCGTTATGAATATCTGGACGGGCGACGGCTTTAAGGATATTCCCGCAGACCGTATGGGCCCCAGAATGAGATATAAAGATTCTATCGAACAGATTCTCTCCGAGCCTTTCGATTTCAACAAGGTTAAACCCTGCGTTGAATCCAAGGTGTTCGGAATCGGCGTTGAAGCTTACACAGCGGGCAGCGCAGAGTTCACGCTCAGCTTCGCCGCTATGAACAAAGACAAGTGCCTGCCCTTGATGGACAACGGTCACTATCACCCCACGGAAGTCGTTTCCGATAAGATTCCCGCGCTCCTTTGCTTCTTCCCTGAGCTTGCGCTCCATGTAACAAGAGGTATTCGTTGGGACTCTGACCACGTTGTAGTTCTCGACGATGAAACAAAGGAAATTGCAAAGGAAATCGTTCGTTGCGACGCTCTTGACAGAGTTTACATCGCGCTCGACTATTTTGACGCAAGCATCAACCGTATCTCCGCTTGGACGGTAGGCTTCAGAAGCGTACAGAAGGCTCTTCTCATGGCTCTCTGCACACCTCACGCAGCTCTTGCAAAGCTTCAGAACGAATCCAACTTCACAGAGCTCATGGTAATGCAGGAAGAAGCCAAGATGCTTCCTTTCGAGGACGTTTGGGCCAAATACTGCGAAGAATGCGGTGTTGCCGCAGGAGCCGAATGGTTCGAAGAAGTTAAAAAATACGAAAAAGAAGTTCTTTCTTTGAGATAAATTACAATTATTAAACGATTTAAGTCGTGAAGGAGAAAATATGAATTTCAGTATGCTTCACCCTGCCGACCAGATAGTAACGATAATGAACCGTCTTTACTATTCCGGCATGACAACTATGACAGGCGGCAATCTTTCCATTAAAGACAGCGACGGTACCGTTTGGATAAGCCCCAGCGGTGTTGACAAAGGCAACCTTCGCCGCGAAGACATTATGCAGATCAAACCCAACGGCGAGATCGTGGGTATCCACCGTCCCTCCGTTGAATATCCCTTCCACCTCGGCGTGTATAAACGCCGCCCCGACCTTGGCGCGGTGCTTCATGCACACCCGCCCGCACTCGTTGCGTTCAGCTTGATACGCAAGATCCCCAACACTTCCATTATCCCCGACGCAAAGATACTCTGCGGTGAGATTTCCGTTGCGGCTTACGCCTGCCCCGGTAGCACGCAGCTCGGCGAAAATATCTCCAAAGAGTTTGAAAAGGGCATCAACACTGTCCTTCTTGAAAACCACGGTGTTGTTGTGGGCGCGAAAGACCTCTTCTCCGCGTTCATGAATTTCGAAACGCTCGATTACCTTGCAAGACTTGAAATAAACGCGGGCACGCTCGGCGGCGAGATACACACTATCTCAGACAAGCACATGGAAATATTCAAGCTCAGAACATCTCCTCAGCTTGAAGTTTTCCACCCCACTGTTCACTCCAGCGAAGAACAGGCGGCTCGCCGTGATATGTGTACGCTTATTAAACGCGCATACGGCGAACAGCTCTTCACGAGCGAGCAGGGCACATTTTCTTGCAAACTTTCCGACGGCTCTTTCGTAATTACCCCTGCCGGCAAAGACAGAGCATACCTTGAACCCGAAGATCTCGTTCTCATCAAGGACGGAAAATGCGAAGCGGGCAAGGTTCCTTCTCGTTCTGTTATGTTCCATATGTATATGTATGAACAGCATGAGGACGTAAAGACTATCATTATCGCTCACCCGCCGCACCTCATGGCTTTCGCGGTAACGGACAACGTGTTTGACGCCCGTCTTATCCCCGAAAGCTATATCGCACTCAAGACGGTAAGAAAATTCCCGTTCGGCTCTACATTTATGCAGCCTAAGCTTCTTGCACGTGAATTTTCGCTCAAAAACCCCGTTGCTATTATTGAAAATGACTGCGCTATTGCGGCAGGCACATCTCTTACCAATGCATTTGACAGACTTGAAGTTATGGAATACAGCGCAAAATCTCTTATTCAGGCGCAGAGTATTGCAGGCGACGTCATCAAGATAAGCGATGACGAAGTAAAAGAAATCGAAACAGTATTCAATCTCTGATAAAGAGAAAAAACGTATAAAAGGAAAGGACTTTTTATGGATTCTAAATATTTCGGGAAATTAAGCGTCATCGGCATGAAAGGAAGCGAACAGTTCCTGACAAGCGTTGACAAATATCTTCACCAGTGGCGTGACGACACAGACGAAACTTATATCGTAAAAGCGGATTGCCCTCGTTTCGGTACGGGCGAAGGCAAGGGCATCATTCTTGAAACCCTCCGCGGACACGACACATATATCTTTGCCGACGTTTTCAACTACGGCGTAAAATACAAAATGTACGGTCAGATGGTTCCCATGAGCCCCGACGACCATTTCCAGGACCTCAAGAGAATGATCGGTGCTATCTCCGGTAAAGCTCGCCGTATGTCCGTTATCATGCCGATGCTTTATGAGGGCAGACAGCATAAACGCAGCGCGCGCGAATCTCTCGACTGTGCCATTGCTCTTCAGGAGCTTGTAAACATGGGTGTTTCCAATATCATCACTTTTGATGCACATGACCCCAGAGTTCAGAATGCTATTCCGAGAAGCGGTTTTGACAATGTTCGCACGTCTTATCAGATGCTCAAAGCTCTCGTCCGCGAATATCCGGATATTAAATTTGACCCCGCTACAACAATGATAATTTCCCCCGACGAAGGCGGTATGAGCCGTGCTA
>JBGVFW010000285.1:0-7891 GCA_045121315.1 Eubacteriales bacterium | reverse complement strand
ATATGCTCAAGCAGGGAATAAGACGCGGTATTTACGTCTACGCCGACGGAGTTTACGCAATCCTCAACGACGCCCGAAAGCGCTTCGTCAAGGCGCGCTTCCTTCATATCGTGCTGATACTGACCGACGCCGATGGATTTGGGGTCTATCTTAACGAGTTCCGCCAAGGCGTCTTGTATTCTTCTGGCGATAGAAACTGCGCTGCGCTGAGTAACGTCGAAATCGGGAAATTCTTCTGCGCCGAGCTTGGAGGCTGAGTAAACAGACGCGCCTGCTTCGCTGGTTACGATATATTTTGTATTGCCGCCGAGCTCGCGGAGAACGTCGGCAATGAATATCTCGCTTTCCTTGGAAGCCGTGCCGTTACCGATGGAAACAACGTCAACGCCGTATTTGGTGATTAGTTTTTTTACTATTTTCGCGGCTTCTTCTTTTCTTTCCTGCGGCTTGGTGGGATAAATAACCGCTGTGTCCAACACTTTACCTGTTTTGTCTACAACAGCGAGCTTACAGCCCGTTCTGTAACCCGGGTCAAGACCGAGGACTGTCTTATTCTTAATAGGAGCCTGCATGAGCAGATTTTTAAGGTTTTGGGAGAAGAGCTTTATAGCACCTTCGCTTGCTTTTTCGAAAAGGTCAGAGCGGATCTCACGCTCGATAGAGGGCGCGATTAAGCGGAAATAGCTGTCCGCAACGGCAAAAAGCACCTTGCCGTAAGCGGGGCTTTTCACGTTTGTTATTACCATGCTTGCAAGGTAGTTGAGAACGATGTCTGCGGAAATATCAACGCTTGCTTTGAGAAATTCTTCATTTTCGCCGCGGTTTATGGCAAGAACGCGGTGGGAGGGAACTGTGGTGAGCTTTTCGCTGTATTCATAATACATTTCGTAAACGGAGGTTTCGTCCTTTGCCTTTTTGGAGATGAGAAAGCCGTATTCGTATGTGAGCGCACGTATCTCCTTGCGGTAATCCGCGTTATCGGAAATATCCTCCGCGATGATATCGAGAGCGCCCGCGATGGCAGATTTTGCGTCCTTAACGCCTTTTTCTTCGTCTATATATTTTTCGGCCTCTTCTTCGATAGAGGGGGAGTATTCGTCTTTCTGCGCCATAAGAAGCTCTGCAAGGGGAGTAAGACCGCGTTCGCGCGCAACGGAGGCGCGAGTTTTGCGTTTCTGCTTGAACGGGCGGTAAATATCCTCAACTTCGGCAAGTATTTCAGCGCTGTTAAGAGCGGAGTCTATCTCCTCGGTCATTTTGCCTTGTTCCATTATAGCGGCGCGCACTTCTTCTTTGCGTTTCTCAAGGTTACGCAGATAAGTGAGTCTTTCGTCAAGAGCGCGAAGCTGTTCGTCGTCAAGCGAGCCGGTAACTTCTTTGCGGTATCGGGCGATAAAGGGGATCGTGTTGCCTTCGTCCATAAGCTCGACTGCCGCGAGTATCTGATTTTCTTTAATAGAAAGCTCTTCCGAGAGCTTTGCGATGATATCCATTCGTTTTTTCTCCTGTAATCGTGTTTATGAGAAAACTCATACATAAAATATATTTTACCATAACGAAAGAAAAAAGTAAATATTTGAGCGGTAGAATTTCCTTTTGCTAATTTGGGCAATACTGTGAAAATATCGCGCGGGATATTGCGAAATTGTTAAGTTTGTGATATTATAAAAAAGACTTTATCACTCTATGAAAGGAATTGTTTTAGAAATGAAAAAATTAACGAAGACTATTTGCCTTGCACTCGTTTTCTGCTTGGCGGTGCTCGCTCTCTGCTCCTGCGGTGGCGAGGATGTGGAAATAGATATGCAGGCGGTTCTTAACGCGAACGCATCAAAATCTTTTCTCGGATTTTATGACAGCGCAAAAGTTACTTACGAAAATGAAGATGGTGAAGAATACGGCTATTACGTTGATTCCGAGCTCGGATATTATTGGGAAGCTGACCTTTCCGAGGTGACTTGTGGCGACGTGCAGTACGGTTTGAGCGGGAACACATATTATCGTTGCTTCTACGCGGGAATGGAAACGGACTTTTCCTGGTATGAATATCTCACCATCACGCCGGAAATATTCCTTGCGGAAGAAGTTGTAAAATGTAAGCTCAAAAACGGAGTTATAATGCTTACGACGAAGATAAACGTTGAAAAGATGGCAGACATTGGTTATGAATATTCCGATGAGCAGGCGGGAGGATATTTCCTTACGGAATACAGCCTTGATGCTCAAACGCTCATTATCAAAGAAATAAAAGAACGTTTCGTTTATTCTGACGGTGTAAAGACGTTCCCGAACAAGACGGTCGTGGAATACAACACATCTCGTCCCGAACAGGCAGACACGCTTCTGGCACGCGCAAAGACGACCGCTGATACAAGAACTGTAACGGTTGTTCTTGATCCTAACACTGCGGAGGAAATCTCCTATACCATGACTACGCCTAAGGGCGATGCGGTGCTCTTCTACACTCCCGAAGAATATATGACCGCATATACGGACCGCGAATGTACGACGGAATATGACGGCGCGGACAATTGGAACGAGGATCTTACACTTTATGTAACAAAATAATTTGGAGTAAATACCGCATAAAAGGTAAATGTACTTGCTTTTTATGCGGTATTTTGTTAAAATAAAACCGGGGAATTTTTTAATTTTTGGAGGTGGCACCAATGAAAAATTATTGGACACAGAGCAGAGATAATGTTTACGTTGCGGCACACAGAGGCTGGTCGGAAGCATACCCTGAAAATACCATGGAGGCTTTCCGTGCGGCGGTCAAACTTGGCGTTGACCAGATAGAAACTGATATTCGTATAACAGCAGATGGGGAGCTTGTGCTTATCCATGACGAAACGGTCAACCGCACGACGGACGGTGTCGGCAAGGTTTGCCAGCTTACTCTTGAACAGATAAGATCGCTTGACGCGGGCGTTAAAAAGGACGAAAAATTCCGCGAAGCGCGCGTACCAACGTTTATCGAATTTATGGAATATATAAAAGATATCCCCGATATAACGATTGACCTCGAACTCAAGGAATATCCCACGGAGGGCAGAGAAGATATCTCTTACGCTGTTTGCGACAGAGTTCTCAAAATTGTTGACGATTATGGCTTTACGGACCGTTGCGTTATAAACTCCTTCAGCGGAAAACTTAATGAATACGTTTACAAAAAATACGGTAAAAAATACAGACAGCACGTTTTCTATCCCGAAAGCCTTTTGGGAGAATGTACCGTTGACCCGTATTCCTACGCTTATTGTGCGTGCCTTTTCAGCAATGCTTCCGTAAATTACGATTACCTTCGCAGCCGTGGAGTTCAGCCTTGGGTCGGCGCGGGCGTTAAGGATGCGGAAACTCTCGCTCCCGTTATCAGAAACGGTGCGGAACTTATCACTTGCAACAACCCCGACGTGATACTCGCACTTCTCCGCGAAAAGGGATTGCATAAATAATTTTTATTTTTGATTAAGGAACCAAAATAATGATAATAACCTATGTACACGGCGACGGTCTTTACGTCAATATGACGAACCGTTGCTCCAACGCCTGCGATTTCTGTGTAAGAAGCCACGGCGACACGATTTACGGTAACCTTTGGCTCGACAGAGAACCCACGGTCGAAGAAATAAAGGAGAGCATATTCTCACGCGATATATCTGCTTTTTCGGAGATAGTTTTCTGCGGCTACGGCGAACCTACCGTTCGCCTTGGCGATATGATAGAGGTTGCAAAGGCGATCCGTGAAAGATCAGATATACAGATACGCGTGAACACGAATGGTCACAGCGACCTTATAGCGGGCAGGGATACCGCGCCCGATTTTGAGGGGCTTTTCGACGTAGTTTCCATAAGCCTTAATACGTCAAGCGCGGAAAATTACGAAAAAATGTGTTTGCCCAAATATGAGGGCGCGCACAAGGCTCTTATAAATTTCGCCGCAAACGTTAAAAAATATGTTCCTCGCGTTGTTCTTTCTGTCGTTGACACGACTATCTCGAAGGAAGATATTGAAAAATGCCGCGAGATAGCGCAGAACATCGGCGTGGAATTTCGTTTGCGCGAATACATTTAACAAAAAATATATTCGGAGGTGTTTTTATGGCTAATAGTTTCAAATGTGAATCTTGCGAATATTACGACTACGATGAGCTTACCGAAACATACCAGTGCTGTATGTCGCTTGATGAGGACGAATACGTAAGGTTCCTTTCAAACCGCACAGCCGAATGTCCGTATTTCAAATTTTACGACGAATACAAGAGTGTTCAAAAACAGAATTAACACGAAAAAGAAGCGGGAGACCGTTTCTTTTTCACTTTAAAAGGTAAATTAAATTTGAACAAATTTTTATTTGCTTGACATGAATAAAATCAAATGATATTATAATAATAAACAGAATAATTTTTAAAGAAAAGAGCAGAAAATGATGAAAAAAATTATATCCGCTGTATTGATCTTGTCTTTTTCGGCGTTGCTTCTTGCATCTTGCGGTGTCGCGGGCGTTTCCGTGCCGTATTACACCTTGGCTTTGGATAACTATGCAGATAACATTTTCGATGATTACAAAGCCGCACTGGAAACTGTGAAGTATTACAGAAACGGAGAAGAAGTTTACACATATTCCGTATACATGGAAAGATCGCTTGAGAGCGAATATGTGTACAATGTTTGCGAGAACTTCACAAATTACACGTTTTACGGTCACGAAGGAGAGATTTACTCCGTAACGGACGGAAAAACTTACGCTATTATTCAAGCGGATAAGAGCAACTATTATGAATACGTCAAACCCTATGAGGAACGCGCGCACGTTCTCGATCAAGGCGACAAATATCAGATATACTCCAAAGAGCTTGAAGGCGATATTACGGAAGTTTCTTATTACGCGAAAATAACACCATCTATTGCCGCAGACCTTTATGAATACGGCATATCCCAAACGGATAAGATCATTTCCACTTATACGCTTGACGAAAATAATTATTATTTGACAGTAGAATACAGCGTAGAGCACAGCGACGGCACACAGGAGAAGATAGCGACCCGCACTTTTGAATATTTTAAGGAAAAAGAGAAAGATGTTTTCGAAACTATCCCCGACCTTTCAGAAACCGTGAACGTGACGATAGTTTCGTATGTTGGCACGTTAAATGAAACGTGCGACGTTTACGCTGTTCCCAGGGGCGTTTACATCGGTCTTGATCCGGGAGCGAAGAACCTTTCTTTCTATACTGATGAAGCGTGCAATGTTGAATTTGATTTTGAAACAGCGCTTGCTAACGGTGATATGACCATATACGCAAAAAATAATTAAAAAGTTTTGAAAAAAGTGTTGACAAACTCTTTGTAATATGATATACTTAATGCCGTCGCAAGGGAGAACACCTAGCGGCGGCAATTTAATAAGCTGGTGTGGCTCAATGGCAGAGCAGCTGATTTGTAATCAGCAGGTTGATGGTTCGACTCCGTTCACCAGCTCCAAGTTCCGCATCGAAAGATGCGGAATTTATAAAGAGGGAGCGTTCCCGAGCGGCCAAAGGGGGCAGACTGTAAATCTGTTGTCAGTGACTTCGGTGGTCCGAATCCACCCGCTCCCACCAAAAATCCTCGTTCGCAAGAACGAGGATTTTTACTTTTTGGTGAAGCGCGGACTGCATAAAGTAATGAAGAGTGACTTCAGCGCATTGTGCTACGTACTTCGATTCATTTCTTTATTCGGGAATATAGGGAAGAGTTATCTTCCCCGTTTCGGTTAATACCTCTGTTGCGGTTTCTTCTGACGGGGTGCGGGAGAGCGCGGCTGTCGTGCTGGCTTCAGTTTTCGGGGGTTCGCCGTGGTCGTATTCAACTTCAATATCGAATTTCGTAAATCCTTGTTCGGGCGTCTTGCCGTCGATGGCAACAAAATTGCCGTTGTAGATTATCTTGAAATAATCCGCATAGGAGATGGAATCGAGCGTGTTTACAAGGCATTTGAGTGTGAAATCGTCAAGCGTAGCCGTGCCTTCAAGGGTAAGCGTGAGTGTTTTCGTGCCAACGGTATGCCCTACAAGGTCCATACCTTGGAATGTATGATATTCCGTCGTGCTTGTGTCCGTAACTTTGGAATCAACGACGGTTACGCCTTCAATACCGCAAAGACTGAAAAATCTTGCTATAAGAGTTTTCATCGTTTCGCTTGATTCGCCATTGTTGAGCGTTTCTGTGTAAAAATGCGGAACACAGTTTCCGTTTCCGTCGGGGTAGAAGAAAACGTACGTGTGGGAAGTTGCATATCCTATCTCCGGCTGATGTAAAGCGTAATTCGTTGTGACTTCGGCATTTTTCTCCGTGGCAATGTCGTTTTGCGAGCTCGCTATTCCCTTTGCTATGGGGTAAGCGTAGATGATGATCGCAAGGCAAGCCGCCGCCGCGCCACATTTGACGAAAAGCGTGCGCGAAAGCTTCTTTTTGGGCTTTATAAGCCCCGTTTTTGCCATTACCTTGGCTTCTATCCTTTCTTCGGAAATGTCGCTCGGCGTTTGGTATTCGATGCCGTTTGCTAGTGTTTCAATGTTTTTCTCTTCGGCTTCGTTCATTATATCGTAAAGGTTCTTTTTCATAATTTATCCCTCCAATTTTTCTCGTAATTTTTTGAGCGCGCGGTGCGTGCGCGTATCCACGTTTGACACGGTGAGCGAAAGACGCTCTGCAATATTTTTCGAAGGCTCGCAAAAGAAGAATTTGCGCACTATTATTTCGCGGTCGGGCTCTCCGAGCGCGTTTATCTCCTGCGTGAGCCGCTCTTTAAGCTCGCTTGTGACAAGACTTTCCTCGACGAGAAAATCGTCTGCAAACTGCAAAAACGTGTCCTCATCGTCCATGGAAAGCGGCTCTGCTTCGGCGGCACGGCTTTTTGCGAGGTCGAGCGCTTTGTGGCTCGCGATAATGCAGAGAAGAGTTTTAATACTTCCGCGCGCGGGGTCGAATTTATCGAGATTTTTGTAAAACTCGCAGAAAACGTCGCTCACACATTCTTCCGTATCTTCTGCGGCAAGCAAGCCGAAAGGCGCATACTTGCCGCGCACGATGGCGCATATAAGCCCCGTGTATTGCCGCATGAGCAGTTTCATGCCTTCGTTTGGGTCTTGGCGTAAAATTTTTATGAGTTCATTGTCATGCATAGTTACCTCCGTGAGTTTTTGAAACGTTTCACCTATTATTACGAGAAAAACGAGGAAATCTTACAAAATTTAAGGAAAAATAAAAGCACTTTTTCAAAAAGTGCTTTTATTTTTGCAACATAAACAAAGTTGCTCGCAGAAAGTGCGCAGCTTTGTTATGGATTATTTTATGCAAAGATATTTGGGCATACCTTCGGCGGCGCGGGAAACGCGTTGATAGTCGTTGGTGAGTATTACGTCAACGCCCATTTCAAGGTAGTGTTTCGCTTCTTCATAATCGTCAGCATAGAAAAGGTTTACCACAATGCCGTTGTCGTGCGCTTTTCTAATCGCTTTTTCAACGTAATCCGAGGGATTTTTGTCGAAATGCGGTTTGAAAAGCTGTATCTTCTTTGAGCCTGTTTCGATAGCCTTGTCAACGAGGTCTTCAAACGGGTCACCCGTCGCGCCAGCACATCTTGCGATGTCGGGCGCAAACTCGCGGAGCTGCTTGAGTATAGCAGGATTGCCGCTCATGAAGTAGCAATATTTTCTGCAATCGTATTTGTCGATGAGGCGAATGATCTCTTTAAGTGTTTCCTCCGGCAGGGGATTTACGTCGTCAATCGCTTTTATATGGACGTTCATGACCGTGTGGCAGGCGAATTTTTTAAGTATATCCTCAAACGTCCGAATTTTAAGCCCCTTGAACTCTTCGCCGTATTTGATTCCGAAATCATACTGCA
>JBGVFW010000284.1:0-7154 GCA_045121315.1 Eubacteriales bacterium | reverse complement strand
CAATAATTTTCGGACGTGACGCAGTTAACAACAGTTTCATTTTTGAAAAACAAGCGAAAGAAACTTTTTTTCTCCTGCAAAAACGCGGATATAAACTTGCTGCGGTGGAACACGACGATGGTCAAAAAGCGTTGACGGAAGCTGATATTTTACTTGGCACGGCAAAAACGCTCGGCGTGCCGCCGCACGAATGTGCTGTGGTGGAAAACGCCGAAGTAGGAATAGATGCGGCGAAAAGCAACGGCATGACGGCGATAGGTATAGGAAAAGCGAAAAATTATATTCTTGCCGATATGTGCATCGGAGAAATCTCCGAGCTGCTCGATATTTTCGCGTAAATCGCATCAAAAAAACGGGAAGCGAGCAGCTTCCCGTTTTTTCTGCAAAAATATTGTATAAAAAATTGACACTTTGCAGAGTTTGTGATAAACTGAATATGCTTGACTGATTTTGTTTTGCAATTTTACTTATCTCGGAGTTATTTTTTATGAGAACAAGCGGAATTCTTTTACACATATCTTCACTTCCTTCCGAATACGGTATTGGTACTTTCGGAAAAGAAGCATATCGTTTCGTGGATTTCCTCGAAAGCGCGGGGCAGACATATTGGCAGATTTTGCCCATTGGTATTACCAGTTACGGGGATTCTCCTTACCAATCTTTTTCATCCTTTGCGGGAAATCCTTATTTTATAGACCCTGATATTCTTTGTAAGCAGGGGTTGCTAAAAAAAGAGGATTATGCCGAACTTGATTTCGGCAAAGACCCCGACAAGGTTGATTTTGGAAAACTTTACGAAAACAGATATAAAATGCTTTTCAAGGCTTACAAAAATTTTTCCAAAGAAAAAGAACCGAAGTTTGCGAAATTCTGTAAGGAAAACGAGGCGTGGCTTGAAGATTTCGCGCTCTTTATGTCACTTAAGGACGAACACAAAGGAGCGGCATGGAACACATGGGAAACTCCCATAAAAAAACGTGAAAAATCCGCTTTGGAGGGGGCAAAAACACGCCTTGCCGAAAGAATTGATTTTTACCGTGTGATAGAATATCTTTTCTTTACACAGTGGTTTGAGCTTAAAGCGTACGCAAACGAAAATGGTATAAAAATAATAGGCGACGTACCGATATACGTTTCCCTTGACAGCGCGGATGTTTGGGCAGCCCCAGAAGATTTTGAACTCGATGCCGCCCTTAACCCCATAAACATAGCTGGATGTCCGCCGGACGCTTTTTCGGAGGACGGTCAGAGATGGGGAAATCCGCTCTACAACTGGAAAAAGATGAAGCAGGAAGGCTTTCCGTGGTGGTGCCGCAGAGTAGAATTCTCCTCGAAAATATTCGATGTTCTTCGTATCGACCACTTCCGCGGGTTTGAGGCTTATTGGTCTATTCCAGCCGCCGATAAGACAGCAAAGGGAGGTAAATGGGTGCAAGGCCCGGGAAACGCGCTCTTTTCCGCACTTGAAAAGAAACTCGGTAAGCTTCCAATCATCGCTGAAGACCTTGGCTTTATGACGGAAGGGGTAAAAAAGCTTCTTAAAAAGACGGGCTTCCCCGGTATGAAGGTTTTGGAGTTTGCGTTTGATCCCGAGGGTAACAGCGAATATTTGCCCCATAACATTGGCAAGAATTCCGTTGCATACATAGGAACGCATGACAATGAGCCTGCGCTTTTGTGGCTTGATAATGTTTCCGAAGAAACTAAGAATTTCGCGGTAAAATACATGAACCTCACCGAAGAGGAAGGGTATAACTGGGGCTTTATCAGAACTCTTCTCGCTTGTTCCGCGGATACGGCTATCATTCAGATGCAAGACCTGCTCGGCCTTTCCAAGGGTACAAGAATGAACACGCCGTCTGTTGTCAGCGGAAACTGGGAGTGGAGAATGCGCGCGGAATGTGTAAATGATTGGCTTGCGGGTATAATACGCAAGAAAACTTCGCTCTATCGCCGTATACCTAATGAAAACGGCAATGACTAATGTGAGGTTGGCTTTTTATTAACAATTTGTTTATATCACGTTATTTTGACGGTTATAAAATATATCTTGTAAAAAATTTTGAAAGGACTTACTCATGAGAAAATTTGCAAAAAATATTTCCCGCGTCATTGCGCTTTCTTTAGTGCTCGTAATGATTGCGTTTTCTCTCGGCTCCTGCGTCGAAAAAACGCTCAGTGAAATAGAAACGGTTAAATCCGAACACTTTACCGTTACGGCGGGAATGCTTTCCTATAACCTTTACGACACATATTACTATTATCAGAACACGTACGGCGATACGCTTCTTTCCTATTACTTCGGCATTGATACCTCCGTTGCTTTGCAGGATCAGTATTACGATGAAGAAAGCGGCGTAACTTGGTTCGACGTTTTTCTTGACGACGCACTTAACAATGGTTTCTTGGTTGCCATGGCGATTTGTGAAGCTGCCCTGGACGACGGCATTGAGCTCAATGAAGTTGACAAGAAATTTATCGATAGTGAAATTGCAGAGATCAACTCTTTGGCAGAAGAAGAGGGTAAGACCTTCGAAAAATACGTTACAGAGCTTTACGGTGAAGGGGTTACTGAGCAGGATATCCGATCTACGCTTGAAATTTACCGCCTTGCAAACAAAAAACTTTACAAAGATTATGAAATAACGCAAATAACTGACGAACAGATCGAAGAATACGTTTCTCAAGATCCCGATTATTATCTTTGTCGCGATGTAGTTTATTTCACGCTCAAGCTTTCCAACGAAACGGATAAAAACGAAGTTATAAAAACTTACGCAGAAAAGTTAGCTTCCGCTACGACAACGGCAGAATTTGACGCTTACGCACAGGAATTTATTAACTCCGGATATTGCGTTGACGTATCGGAAGAAACATCGAGTGTTCCTACCGTTTTGAATGCTTCTTATCAGAATACGACGGCTGACGACGAAAAAACAGATTTTGAAAAATGGCTGTTTGCCGAAGATACTGCCGTAAATTCTGCGTATGTTGTTGAAAACAGCACGGATTATATGGTTTACATGGCGGTTTCCGAGCTTGCACGCGATATGAGCGAAACGAGAAATATGTACCATATTCGTTTCTCCTCTGACATTTATGATTCTGAATCTAACGCGGCGCTCGTTGCAAACAACACATACGACGCATGGGTCGAGAACGGTTCTGACCTTGAAGAATTCAAATCTCTCGCTCTTAAATATACGACGGACTACGCTACCGCTTATACCGGCGGTTATTACGCCAACGTAGCGCAAGGCGACCTTACAGCAGAGCTTGATACATGGCTTTTTGACGAAAGCCGCGCCGCAGGCGACAGCGCTGTTATCAAGACGGAGTACGGCGTTCACATTATTTATTATGAGGGCGAAGGCGAGCCTTATTGGAAGGTTCCCGTTATTCAGACCCTCAAAGATGAGATAACCGCGGAAATGATGGCGGAATATCAAGAGCTTTACAAGATCGAAGTTTTGGAAGACAACTTGCAATATATCAAATAAAATAACCGATTAAAGAAAAAAGCACTTTGAAAGTGCTTTTTTCTTTAATTATATATTGCTTTTTTTGCCGTCTGCTGATAAAATAATATAAAGTGAGTTCGAAATCCTCCTCACTATAATTAAAACTACGGAGATAGCAAAATCTATGAGAAAAAGCAAAAAACTTTTATTTTTAACACACGCCGCAATGATAGCCGCGCTTTACGTGGTCCTTACTTACTTTTCGAGTATGCTGGGGCTTGACAAAGGAGCTGTGCAGTTCCGCATTTCGGAAATGCTCACGGTTCTCCCTTATTTCACGCCTGCCGCCATACCGGGGCTTTTCGCGGGGTGCCTTATTTCCAATATTATGAACGGCGGTCTGCCTTGGGACATAGTTTTCGGCAGCCTTGCAACGCTCATAGGCGCTATAGGGACATACCTTTTGCGCAAATGGAAATGGACGGCGCCTATACCCCCTATCGTTGCCAACGCACTTATCGTTCCGCCCGTGATAATCATGGTTTACGGAACCGAGCTGCCGTATATTCTGGTGCTTTTGGGCGTTACGGCGGGAGAGGTCGTTTGCTGCGGAATATTGGGATATATGCTTCTCGGCGTGCTTAAAAAATACGAAAAACATCTTTTCTGACTACCAAACAAATTTATTACCGGAATTATTTCGGAGGAGTATAAATGCTTGAATTAAAGAACATTTCTTGGAGCATACCGAACGGCAGAGAGGTTTTAAAGGATATCAGCCTTTCTATACCGAACGGCAAGCTCGTTGTTGTAACGGGTCCGAACGGAAGCGGAAAGACCACGCTCGCAAAGATAATCGCGGGAATAGAAACGCCTGCGTCGGGTAAAATTATTTTGGACGGCGATGATATCACCGACCTCAACATCACCGAACGCGCAAAAAAGGGCATCAGCTTCGCTTTTCAACAGCCCGTTCGCTTTAAAGGTATAACCGTGCGCGATATTTTGGAGCTTTCCGCGGGAAGAGAACTCAACCAAGCGGAGCTTTGCGACCTGCTCGGCAAAGTCGGTCTTTGCACGCGCGATTACATCGACAGAGAAGTAGACGCGGCTCTTTCGGGCGGCGAGATAAAGAGGATCGAAATAGCTACCGTCCTTGCGCGCGGCACGGCTTATTCCGTTTTCGACGAACCCGAGGCCGGTATCGACCTTTGGAGTTTTACAGGACTTATCAAAGTCTTCGAAGACCTCAAAAAAACGAAAAAAGGAACCCAGGTCATCATTTCTCACCAAGAACGCATACTCAATATCGCTGATGAGATCGTCGTTATTGCAGACGGCGTTATCCGTGACATTGGCGCGCGAGACGAGATACTTCCCAAACTTCTTGCTACCGATAAAACCGTGGGTGGTTGCCCCGTTGAAAGGAGGAGCTCGAAATGAACGAAACAGCAAATGAACTTTTGAAAACCGTCACTGACGTTGACGGCGAATTCAAAGGAGCATATAATATCCGTGTAAACGGTGCTTGTGCAAGCAGACAATCTACTGAACATATCAAGATCGAAAATAAACCCGATGCCCCGGGTCTTGTCGTAACGGTGGATGCGGACACGATAGGCGAAACTGTGTACGTTCCCGCGTGCGTAACGGCTGGCGGAGTGGACGACCTTGTTTATAACGACTTCTATATCGGCGAAAACGCCGACATTACGATAGTTGCGGGTTGTGGCGTTCACAGCGATGACACCGCCGACGCAAAGCACAATGGTATACACCGCTTTTTCTTGCGCAAAGGCTCGAAGGTGCTTTATAAAGAAAAGCATATCGGCACGGGCAAGGGCACGGGAGTAAGACGCATCAATCCCGTAACGGACGCTTATCTTGAAGAAGGCTCCGTTCTCACGATGGACACAATACAGCTTTCCGGCGTTGACACAACGGATAGAAAAACAACGGCGAAACTTGCAAAAAACGCGAAAATCGTTGTCAGAGAGCGACTTCTCACCGATGGCGACGAATATGCAAAGACAGACTTTGAAGTTACTCTCGAGGGAGAAAATTCTGGTGCTGACGTAGTTTCACGTTCTGTGGCAAAGGGTAACTCCAAGCAGGAATATTCCTCTCGTATCATCGGCAAATGCCCATGCACGGGTCATACGGAATGTGACGCGATACTCGCGGGCAACGGCAAGGTTTATGCCTCCCCCTCGCTTTCCGCAGAGCATGAGGATGCTTCTCTTATTCACGAAGCCGCTATCGGTAAGATCGCGGGCGAGCAGATATTGAAGCTCCGCACTCTCGGTCTTACTGAAACTGAAGCAGAAGATAAGATCATTATGGGATTTTTGAAATAATCTATCACAGCGGGGATTTTTTATGAATAGTGAAAACAAAAACTTGCAGAAAAAGCTCTGCATAAAAAGAACGATAGCAATGTTTGCGGGTCTTACCGCTATGGTCGCGGGAATACTTTGCGTTGCGGATATTTTTTCGGAAGCTCTGAAAGAGGTTTCCGAGGAAGACGCCGAATAATCGACAAAAAAGCCGCTGTTTCTTCACGAAACGGCGGCTTTATCTGTTCTTTTACTATTGAAAAAACGCAAATAATGTGATATTATATTACTTAATATAATAAATAAAAACAATGAAAAAAGGATAAAAGCAATGAGAATTGTCGTAAAAATAGGCACATCAACTTTGGCGTATCCCACATACAGACTCAACATTCGTCTTGTGGAAGAGCTTTGCAAAACTCTCAGCGATTTGAAAAATGCAGGGCACGAAATAGTTATGGTTTCCTCCGGCGCCATCGGTATGGGGACGGGTAAACTTATGCTCACCTCCCGCCCTAAAGACACGCCCACAAAGCAGGCCGCCGCCGCAGTCGGTCAGTGCGAGCTTATGTATACATATGATAAGCAATTTTCCGAATATAATCACACGGTAGGTCAAATCCTCCTCAATAACTCCGACGTACAGAATGAGGAAAGACATAAAAATTTCCAAAATACTATCACCCGTATGCTTGAACTCGGCGTTATCCCGATCGTAAACGAAAACGACACCGTTGCAACGGAAGAAATTCTTATCGGTGACAACGATACGCTTTCCGCTATTGTTGCCGCAAGCATAAAAGCAGACCTTTTGGTTCTTCTTTCCGATATAGACGGTCTTTACACGGCAGACCCGCATAAAGACCACGAAGCAAAGCTTATCCCCGTGGTGGAAGAAATAACACCCGAAATCGTGGCTCTTGCAACGGGAAGCGGCTCCGACCTCGGTACGGGCGGCATGATAACGAAAATACACGCCGCACAGATATGTAACGAAGTCGGTACGGATATGGTCATTACAAACGGCAAAGACCTTTCCTCACTTTATACGCTCGCAGAAGGCGGCTCCATTGGCACAAGATTTCTCGGAAAGAAGGTAAAATAATATGACAACACAAGAAATTCTTCTTTCGGCGGCATCCGTTCGCCCGAAACTTGCGCTCCTCACAGAGGCTAAAAAGAACGAAGCTCTTGCGAAAATGGCGGACGCTCTTGTTGGAGATACGGCTAAAATCCTCGAGGAAAATGCGATAGATATCGAAAACGCGAAAGGAAAAATTTCCGATGTTATGATAGATCGTCTTGCACTTGACGAAAAGCGTATTATCGGTATGGCGGAAGGCATTCGCGCGCTCAT
>JBGVFW010000283.1:0-2499 GCA_045121315.1 Eubacteriales bacterium | reverse complement strand
GTCGCCGCCGCGAACAATTTTGGACGTATCAACGCCAAAATAACGGAGAGAGTCAACTGCTGCCTGACCGATAGCGTGTTTGGGGAGCTTTGTAACGTAAACGCTGTCCATGCCGTAGTTAGCAAGAGAAACTGCTACGTTAGCTTCGCCGCCGCCGAAAGTCGCCTGAAGCTGGTCATTCTGGAAGAAACGGTAGTAACCGTTGGGGGAAAGGCGAAGCATAAGCTCGCCGAAAGTAACTATTTTAGCCATTGCGGGCCTCCTTAACTATTTCAACAGATTTTTTGCAAAGGTCTGTAATTTCGTCCCACTTGCCGTTTTCGATGAGGTCGGCTGTTACCATGTAAGAGCCGCCGCAAGCGCAGATAACGGGGCAAGAGAGATATTCTTTGAGGTTTTTGAGAGAGATGCCGCCTGTGGGCATAACCTTGAACATCGGGAACGGAGCGCTCATCGCTTTGATCTTAGCAAGACCGCCGGACTGTTCTGCCGGGAAGAATTTGAGCACTTTAAGACCGAATTTGAGAGCTGCGTGGTAATCCGTGGGAGTTGTGCAGCCGGGGTAAATGGGCATACCCTTTTCGCAGCAGTATGCAACGAGATCGGGGTCAAATCCGGGAGTTACGATGAACTGCGCGCCTGCGGCGATAGCCTTGTCCACGTGTTCTATTGTGAGAACGGTGCCTGCGCCTACGAGCATATCGGGGTAAGCTTCTTTCATAAGACGGATAGCTTCGTCAGCGCCTGCCGCACGGAAAGTAACTTCCGCAACGGGAACGCCGCCTGCCGTAAGTGCTTTGGCGAGGGGAGCCGCGTCGCGTTGAGGGTTAGAAAGTTTGATAACCGGCACAACGCCGATTTCGGAAATACGATTGTTGATATCCATTATCTTTATCTCCAATTCTGAAAAATAAAATTATTTGGCAAGTTTTTCGCAGGCTTCGAAAAGACCGTTGATGTACGTTGCACCGAGAGCGCGGTCGAAAAGACCGTAGCCAGGTTTACCTGTTTCACCCCATACCATTCTGCCGTGGTCGGGACGTACGTACCAAGAAAATCCGTTGTCAACAAGTGCTTTTGTAATCTCAAACATATCGAGAGAGCCGCAAGAGGAAAGGTGCGCGCGTTCTTCGAAAGAGCCGTCTTCCATGATCATGATATTTCTCATGTGCATGAATGCGATTCTGTCCATAGCCGCATATTTGCGAACCATAGCAACAACGTCGTTTGTTTTAGCACAACCAAGGCTGCCCGTGCAGAGGCAAAGGCTGTTTGCGGGGCTGTCTACAAGCTTCAAAAATCTATCGAGGTTTGCTTCGCAAGTGATGATGCGAGGAAGACCGAATATCGGATAAGGCGGATCGTCGGGGTGGATAGCCATTCTTACGCCGCATTCTTCCGCAACGGGGATAACTTTTTTAAGGAACTTTTCAAGGTTCTTCCAAAGACCTTCTTCACCAAGCTCGCCGTAAGCCGTGATAAGCTCGCGAACTTCCTCCTGCGTATAGCTGGAATCCCAGCCGGGAAGATGAATGTCATCTTTAAGAGGGTCGAGCCCTCTCATCTGATCCCAATACATAACAAGGCTTGTGGAGCCGTCGGGTGCTTTTTTATCAAGCTGTGTACGAGTCCAGTCAAAAACGGGCATAAAGTTGTACGTTACACATTTTACGCCGTATTTCGCGCAGCGACGAACATTTTCGCAGTAAACATCGAGAAGATGGTCAACATTTCCTCTGCCGAGTTTGATATCCTCATGTACAGGAATAGACTCAACAACATCGAAAATAAGTCCGTGCTCTTCGCACTGAGCTTTCATTTTCGCAAGGCTTTCTTCGGGCCAAACTTCACCGGGTTTAACGTCGTAGACAGCGGAAACTATGGAACGCATTCCGGGAATCTGGGAAATGTATTCCAAGGAAATGGGGTCGCTTTCACCATACCAGCGGAAAGACATTTTCATGTTCATTTTTTATTCCTCCATTTAAAATAACGCATAGAGCGTATATATAGATTTTTACATACATCTTTATTATAGTACAAGTTATCGAATCTTTCAACAGAAAAATAGAAAAATTATCTTGTTTATTAAAAGAAAATGATGATATTTTTACGATATTATCTCAAAAGACCGCGCTCAAGCAAGAATTTAACGGACAGCTTCTTCACCTCACCATTGTCAAACAGCACGGACACGATATCCTCCTCTCGGGAAATAACCTTTCCCTCCCCGAATATTTTATGGCAAATTCGCGCGCCGCGCACGAACTTCGCGCAAAAATCTTCATATTCTTTTTTTGAAAAAGAGGCTTCAGCGGGATTTTTGCTTTTATCAGCCGATTTGTCCGCGTCTTTGCCGAGAAGTTCATCGGAAAAAGTCGATTTGCCCGCGCCAAATGTGAAAACAGAGAGATTATTTTTTGCTCGTGTCACGCCGACATAGAAAAGCCGGCGCTCTTCCTCGTACGCTTTCACTTCGTCAAGAGAAGCCTTTTTTAT
>JBGVFW010000282.1:0-2937 GCA_045121315.1 Eubacteriales bacterium | reverse complement strand
CGCTCCATCATGGAGATAGGGAGCTCCTTTTCCACACGAACGGCTGCACATGCCTTTGCGGTGGTCGCTACGTACTGCTTTCCGAGCTTCAGCGCGGACAGGCTGTTGACGAGTGCCATATCGGTGATACCGCCGGTGAAGAAGTTATCCAGCACGTAGAACATTCTGTCGTTTGCGATGCTTCCGATCACGAGATCCTTGCCTGCATCGAGCTGACTGTATTTATCGTAAAATGCCGTGCCCTTGATCTGCTCCATTCTGCCGCGGTGGTAGGCAACGAGCATTGTCCAGTCGAGGTCGGCTTTGATCTCAATAGCATCAAGCTCACGTATGTCAATCGACACGATGTAGAACTTGGATTTTTCAAAATCGCAGATCAGAGTCAGCGGTTGTCCGGGCTCAGTTCCCATATAAAAGCCCTTACCAAAGTCGCACATCTCGCGGCTTTTAGGTGCGATATCGCCAACGATACCCGACTTTGAACCGTGGTAGAGCAGGATTCGCCCTTCTTCAAGTGCGATTTCCTCGGCTGCGTTCTTGATCTTATCGAGGATCATCTGATAGACGGGAACGCCCTGCGCCTTGCAGTATTCGTAAAGGGTTGCCTGCGCCAATTTCGTGGGAATGGCACGACCGTTCTCCCAACGGTTAATGGTCGCAAAGGTCACGCCCAATTTTTCTGCGAAATCCGCTTGGCTCAGTCCCAAATATTCTCTTATACCCTTGATTAGCTTTTGCATAGTATGCCTCCAATCAATATAACAAGTTTTATCAATGTTATTATACCATATGTTATATAGTTTGTCAATGGTTATATGGAGATACACAAAATATTTTAAGAACTAACTTGCGAGTTACTAATTTATGAGTTAGTTCTTTTTGCTTTGCACTTTTGTGGCATAATCGCGGCATTCTCGCGCCGATGACATAAGGACTTTTTTCGTCTATACTGTGAGTGTACGCACCGACGGTTAGCATAGTGTACGGCTCTCCGTCATACTCATTTAGTAAATCGAAAGGAGACAATCATGGAAAAGCAATCACACGTTATAAGTGTTTTTAAGGAAAAAGAACTGACGAAGGAGGATTACACGCGTATATGGATAGAACTGATCTCCACGTTAGAGCGCAGAAAAAGTGTAAATTTTTCTCCGAGTTCATGACAAATAAGGGCAGTCTGTGGTATAATAGAAGCGGAGGAAAACAGCTTGTTCTTATCCGAGAGGAGATAAGAACATGAGAGAAAAAGTAGCAATCTATTGCAGACTGTCCGAGGAGGACAAAAATAAGCAGAACGCCACCGACGATTCGGGGAGCATTCAAAACCAAAAGGCGATGCTCCGCGATTACGCCGACAGAATGGGCTGGGAGCTTTACGGCATTTATAGCGACGACGATTATGCGGGCTCGGACAGAAACCGCCCCGAGTTCAAGCGGCTTCTTGCCGACGCGCAGGCAAAGAAATTTGATATTATTCTATGCAAAACGCAATCTCGCTTCACCCGTGAGCTTGAGCTTGTGGAGCGGTACATACACGGTCTGTTCCCTATTTGGGGTATTCGTTTCGTCAGCATTGTTGACAACGCCGATACCGCCAACAAGGGCAACAAAAAAAGCCGTCAGATCAACGGACTTGTCAACGAGTGGTATCTGGAGGATATGTCGGACAGCATCAAATCCGCCCTTGACAGCCGCCGCAAAAACGGCTTTCATATCGGCTCCTTTGCGCTCTACGGCTACAAGAAGGATCCCGATCTCAAAGGGCATCTCATCATCGATGAGGAAGCCGCCGCCGTGGTGCGAGAGGTGTTTACCCTCTTTTCGCAAGGCTATGGCAAAACGGCAATCGCTCGGATGCTCAACGACCGAGGGATACCCAACCCCACCGAATACAAGCGGATGCAAGGTCTTCGTTTCAGCCTGCCGCCAAGCAAGAACAGCACGCTGTGGAAGTATTTCGCTATTTCAGATATGCTGGTCAACGAGACCTATATCGGCAATTTGGTGCAAGGCAAATATGAAAGCATTTCGTATAAGACCTCGATCAACCGCCCACGCCCCAAGGAGCAATGGTTTCGGGTGGAAGGAACGCACGAGCCGATCATTGACCGCGCCCTGTGGGACAGAGTGCAAAAGATGATCGCCGAGCGAGCCAAGCCGTTTAAGGTCGGTACGATCGGACTATTTGCCAAAAAGGTACGGTGCGCATCCTGCGGGTACGTCATGCGTTCGTCAAAATCGGGTGGCAGACATTTTCTGCAATGCCCCAGCCGACACTACGCCAAGGGTGCTTGCGAGGGCGCATTTATCTCCGTGGATAGGCTTGAACGAATGGTCATTGCGGAGCTTCGACGACTCAATGCCGAATATCTTGATATGGACGAGTTGGAACGTAAGGTGCAATTTAACGCAGATCTTTTAGAGCAAAAGCAAAAAATTGAAGCCGAAATCTTAACCTATCAGGGCAAGATCAATCAGTTTGCCAAAGGCGTACGTGACCTCTATCTTGACAAGGTGAAGGGCTTGATTTGCGAAGCGGACTTCATTGAATTGTCAAAGGAGTTTACCTCGCAAAAGGAACGCCTTGAAGCGCTCCTTCTCGAATGTCAAAAGCAAATTGCGGAGATCGACATCAAAATTGCCGTGGGTGACAACCGCCGAGAATTGATTGAACAGTACGTCAATGTAGAGCACCTAACGCGGGAAATGGTGGAGATTTTGATCGACAAAATCATGGTCGGAAAGCGCATTCCGGGCACGAGAAACGTGCCCATCGAAATTCACTGGGCTTTTTAGTGAAATATTTTGCTTTCGCAAAATGTGAAATAATGGCTTGCGCCATTGTGAAATAATTTTTCTTGCGAAAAATTGTGAAATGAAATAAATCCCGCATCCTCACGCGCGAAGCGCATTTCACAGCGAAGCTATTTCACACGC
>JBGVFW010000281.1:0-42980 GCA_045121315.1 Eubacteriales bacterium | reverse complement strand
CACTATCTGGTCAATCTCATTCTTTTCCGCTTCTGTCAAAGGATTGCTCTCAATGCTGTCCTGCAACATAGACAGCCAAGCGCTTAACGTCTCTGCGTTTTCGCCGCTTTCTGCTTTTCTGACACGTTCAATATGACCGACCAGATTTGTTTCACCATCGGCAAGGTCATATCGTCCGTTCAGACGAACAAGATTTATTCCGTCTTCAGAACCATAAACGGTGTAATCGGTTTTGTAGTAGAAACCAGCCGCAGGATTTTCGCGTTTGGCATTCTCCAACATATCCAGTCTGCCAAGCAGCTCGTTCGCATAGGTAAAACTGAGTCTTGTTTTTTCATGAGAAATTTGATACAGTGCAGGGTGCTCCGAAAAATTGATAACAACTTGCGGCGCTTGATAAACTTTTGAAGCCTGCTGAAATTCCTTGACAATATCCTTAAAGGCTTCGTAGTTTTCATCTGACATGTGTGAATTCCAAACCATTCTCAAACCGGCAGGCTGTTCATTGGCGTATTGGTCATACTCGGTTGTATACCATTCAGGATTCTCAATGTCATACACTTGCTGCGTTCCGAAATCTGAAAAATAATCCGGCAACTCGTCTCTCGTCAACGAATCAATACGGCTTGCCAGTTCGTCTACGGAAATAAATTCGTGGACAATTTGTCCATTCCCAAGATTGCCATCAGGATTGAAATAAATCCATGAAACGGTGCGCTCCTGCGGATGAAACAACACATAGTCCCTTATGCGCTCGTAAGTCATAAATCCCGGAATTTCGGTGAAGCCTACGTCGTCACAATAGTAAGCCACGCTCACATCATTTCTTGTGAGCACTACAACATCAGAAACCGACATTGAATAACCATAGAAGTCAGATGGAGCATGAATGTTAAAACGCTCATACAGAGAATCAATGTTTTCGCTCTCCCCAAGAGTTCCTGTATACACTAAGGTATAGTTGGAACGCTCAATAGTAAGATGAGAATCTTCAAGCGCTTTTAAGGATAAAAACATGTATTTATCCGTTCTTTCTGAATCGACAAGCTGATAGATCTCATAATGCGTTTGCGGCTTGACAACAAGCTGCATATTGTCGTCAATATTTTGCAGCAGCAGCGCTTCAAACTCCGCACGGTCATAGTTATGAACAAACAACGGCGCATCCGGTTGGTAAACCGTTACAGTGTCACCGCTCAAATCAGAAATGATATACGGCTGTCCGCTGAGATAGATGGTATCTCCGGCACTATATTGAAAATTCACTTCTCTCAGTCTTTCGGCTTTATCAAAGAGACGATATTCCTCCGCATACGCCAAATACTCCGAATCTGAAAGATAGCGATTGGTAAGCGTAAGTTCCTTGATACGCTGTAACAGTTGATGATAGGTCAGAAGCACAGGTGTAAAACGATTCTCAAAGTCTCCTACAAAGATTCCTCTAAAGTCACAGCTGATATACAATGGCATTCCGCTGTCCGATCTTATTGTCTTGCCGTTTTGACTGTATCCCTCTCTGAGAATGCTAATAATTGTGTCGTCGCTCTCACCGCCGTGTACCGCATGAAAAGCACGCAGCTTTGCGTTGGCAGTGGTTGCGCGCTGAATGATCAGACTGTCAATATCTTCCTGCGTCAGCTTCAATGAAGGCTTTTCAGCAGGAAGCACGTCGTTTTTTTCCTCTGTTGGTTCATCATAGAACGGTGCCAGTTCTTCATCGCTGACATACACAAGGTCGTCAAACCTCAATCCGTCCAGACCGTTTTCCACCATATCCAGTAAAGAGTCATACTGCTCTGTTCGGACGACCTTGCCGTCAATTTTCGTTTCGATACGGAAATCGACGAGGTTTGCGTCAGCAGTAATTTCATGCTGTTCATCTTCGGTAGTTGTATACGCCAGATTAACGTCAGAAATATCTTCCGGGAGTTCATACGGTTCGTCATTATCACTGCCAAATTCTGCGTCCATGTACTCACTTATCAGCTCCTGCGCCCGATTCAAAAGAACGTCATGCTCAGACTGTGAAGCAGGTTTGTCGATAATCTCAAAGTGCTGCAAGGGATTTGGCAACCTATCAATAAAATCATGCTGCATAACCCTACCGTCTTTATCACGATAGAGATAGACTGCCATTTTTACATCATAGGTACTTTCTTCCTTTATATCCTTTTCAAGCATTGTGGGATTGGTGTACTCGATTGAGCGATCAAGCTCACCTTCCGCAGTCAGATAATCAATCCTGCCTACCGGCTCTGAATTTATCGGCTCATGCGCCCTATCTGATACCATCAGGATAAAAGAACGGTTGCCGTTTTCATCAACACTTGAAACACCAACTGAATAACCTCTGTCAAGGAGCATATTCAGGTTTGTTTCCAGTCGGTTTTCAGGAAAGCCGCACATTTCTATGCCTTCGTCGCCTAACAAACGGCGGCTAGTAACAATCAATTCGAGCGCTTCGGACACTACTTTTGCGTCGTCTCCCATTGCTTCATAAAACGCGCCAATCTGGAACAGAATAATACTGTCAGGGTTTTCGCCCTTTACCTTGAAATATTCCTGCATTGTCGGACTGTAAGCAGCTTTTGTTGGCTCAGACGGCTGATATACAGCATCTCTTAATTCACGCTCTGATTTCAGTTCAGCTCTGCGCTGTTCCTGTTGTTTCAGCCAATCAGGATAGTGTTCTTTTTCCGATTGATTAAGATAAAGAGCGTTTTGTATCAGCTCACCAATTCGTTTTTCAACTTGCTTCCAAGTCAATTGCTGACGCGGTGAGTTTTCTTGATAACCAAGCCGCAGAAGGATTCCCTGACCGTTATGATCTTCTGCGATACCGGTATAGGGAATGATTTCTGAACAACCGCCAATGCCATACTCATTTTTCAGAAAAGTGATATTTTCTTTTGCTGACAAACCTTTTTGAAATTGCTCATAGATTCTGAATTTTCCGCTTTCTATACCGCTGCCGCGTATCAGAGCCTTGTCGATTACTTCCTGAGAAAAAGTAAACGCTTTCTCAGGTTCGTCGTTTATGCCTTGCACCAACGTCAGCTGCCCATTATGCATATCATTTGCAAAAGCACCATTGTGTAACATTCCGAGCATACGCATAGCATCAAAATGTCCCACAACGTTGTCCCAATGCAAAAAACGCTGTCCTTCACGATTTGGATAGCGACCTTTCCAAATCAGCAATCCGTTTTCATAGGTTTTATATCCTACGCGTGTTCCATCAGATAGAATTACTTCGGAAAAATCATCGTTGAAAACACCACGGATATACTGTTGTCTGACAACCGCATCTGTTTCCGATTCAAAGTACGCACGAATCTCGTCAAGATTAGCTTTGAGATAAGGTGTAGCCGATAACATTTCATTGACTATTTCGCTGTGTCCAAAAAACGGATATTTTTTTCTTTCAGCTTCTTCATCAAAAATATTAAAATTGGTATCACCTTGCACATACTGATTATTCAAATCAGACGGAACCGGTATTTGATTGATTTCGAGGATTTCAGCGGAATAAGCGCTCTCTACGTCAAATTGACCGGAAACATACTCAATCCGCTTCGTCTCCTCATTGTAAACACTAAAACCAATATAACCGTCGGCTATATACTGATTTCCTGCCTGAATCGCTTCATCAAGAGTGCCGTGTTCCGGTTTTTCATCGTAGCCGCCGTCATCGCCTGCATTGGTGATAACCTGAAACACCTTTGCTTGTTCATGCGGCTGTTTGTTTAGATAAAAGTCTTTATCTAACGCCTTGACAACCCTGAATAAATCTGCTACACTTATTTCAGAACCGTTCAGGACTGAGCGAGCTAACTGATTATCAGTGAACTCTATGTGCCTGAGCGGTTCCGTTTTTATGTCTTGCAGATTGTACATTCTCTTTAGCGTAGAGCCTTTGCCGTCAAGAAATTCTTCTACGGTCAGCTTTGCCAAAACAGGTTGGTCGCCGATTCTGCAAATAGCGTAGAGCTTGTGCATGAACGCCGTGTTATAGGCTTTATTGTTATTGTTATTTTCAGAAATATTACTATCCAAAAGAACGCTATTGGCAACAATATTTTGAATAGCATACAATAGACTGTAAATGTTTCCGTTTTTATGATTAAAGCCATATTTTACACTATCTTCAAGCCCCTTGCGACTTATCTGAATACTCCAAAGCGTATCTTTATTTACGGTTATTCCTCTCTTGATTTTCTGAGCCTTAATGTCATTACGGACACTCTGAAAATCCGTCTCAACAGCTTCGACTGTTATGATTTGGCTCTTACTTTCATCGCGGTCACGCCACTCGCCGTTTTCTGATCTGTAAAACGGCGATTTTTTGCCTATGTCAGCCGCAAACCGTTCACTCCAGACAGAAGTCCGCGCAAGCTCGTCCTGAGAGAAATTCAAGACGCTTTTTCTCGGCTCTAATGTTTGAAGTATTTCAATATCATCTTTGTTTATGTTTTGTTTCGCTTTTTCAATCGACTGTTCGCGCTCGATAACATCGTTCAGTATCTTTTGTGCAACAGACATTTCTCCTTGTGATAAAACGTCGGAAATATCAATGCTGTTGGTTTTGTTGCCGTAGCGGTCGGGGATAATCAGTTTATTCCAAGAACCGTTATCGCTTTCAAACACAACGTCTGTCATTTCGTCTCTTGGTACAAGCCCGACTTTTTCAAGCCTGCGCCGAAGATTAGGAGAAGTATCAATCGGTATGGTGTAGATACTTCCTCTTTTTGCATGAAACACCGAGCTGCTGTCAATGATATATTTGCCATAATCAAGGATTTCTATTTGATTCAAATATTTTTCCACTGTAGGCAAATACTCGCTGAGCGTTCCTGTTTCATCAGCCTTAATCGGGTTAATATCAACCCGAACGCCGCCGATTTCAAAAGCGTGCTCATTAAGCAGATTGAAAAGAGCTGTTTCCTTTGTATCCGACTGCACCTCAATCACAACGTCCAAATCGGAGCCGTTGTGTTCTAAAGCGCGGCAACGGGAACCGCTGACAGCTATTCCGACAATCTCTGCTGAAATCTCGTTTTCGGCAAATATGCTTTCGGCATACTCTCTGACTATCTGCTCAATTTCAGAAGGGGATAGACCGTCTATGCTGTGAAAAAGCTCGTTGGTTTTTTCTTTGAAAAGACTGATAACGTCCTGTTTGCCTGTGACATCAAAAGACAGGTCATTATCTTCCTTTTGCTCACGCGCTTTTTCCAACTCGGCAGGGAGAGCGGTCACAATTTCGGCATACTCTGCGCGAAAAACATCAATCACCATTTGATAGATGTGCTCGATATTATCCCTGTTGATACCATCAGAGAAAGAAAAGGTCTTATAAGGCATTTCTTCTCCGAAACGGCACATAAGCATATTGGTAACTGCTTTAGCCAAAAAATCAGTCTCATTCTCAAACGCCGGATATGCTTCGTCAAAATTACTCTCAAATCTCTTGAGATTTTCGGCATAGAGGATCTCAGCCAGATTATCCGCGTCCGTCTGAAAGACAGCTTTCAGAGCTTCCACAACCGCAGCATCATTTCTGTAATCAAAGAGACGCAGCTCTCTGTAACGGTGGATGCGTTTGTCCACAACCGTTCGCGACATTGGAAACGTCACAACATATCTTCCACGGTGGTTGACATCAAAAAGTAAAGTCGCTTTTGTATGCCTTTTTGGAACCCGTCTGTACGATTGCCACTGTTCATAAGTCAGCAGCAAATCAGAACCGGTGTCTTGCGCGTATGCCAAGACAGCATTTTGAAAGGTCAAGCGATAATTAAAAGCAGCTACCCTCAAGAACCGGTTAAACTCAGCAGGCGATTGAGAGAGCTGAGAAACGGTATCGTTGAATTGTTTTGTTAATTTAAGGTATTTTTCATTCATAGGTACAGTTCTCCTTAAATTCATGAATAATTGTTTCCAAATGATTGTTTTTTCTCTACATTGGACTCACCTCTGAAAAAAGAAAAAGCGGACAATTTGTCCACTGAAACAGAATATCAATATGTTTATTGTGTTGACATTGTGCACATATCGTGATATAATAATGATGAAAGGAGATGCTAATATGGCGAATATAAATATTCGAGTAGACGATGAAGTCAAAACACAGGCACAGGAG
Organism: Eubacteriales bacterium; assembly: GCA_045121315.1. GTDB lineage: Bacteria > Bacillota > Clostridia > Oscillospirales > CAG-272 > UMGS731. The sequence continues at coordinate 36,838 of JBGVFW010000281.1, read as the reverse complement.
CTTTTTGCTTCTCTCGGATTGGACATGAGTACGGCAATGAATATATTTTTGCGTCAGGCTATTGCATTTGGAGGTATTCCGTTTATGGTTCGTCAGTCAAGATATAATGCGGAAACCGAACAAGCTATTTTTGAAGCACATAACGGAATCAATTTAAGTGAACCCTACAATTCCGTGGCTGAGTTGAGAGAGGCGCTTCATGCTGAAAATTAGAGTTCATAATAGATTCAAAAAGGATTTGAAGCAAATCTCCAAACGCGGTTATGACGAGGAAAAGCTATGGTCAGTTGTCGAACAGCTCGCCAACGGAATTGCCTTACCGCCAAAAAACCGTGATCACGCTCTGACGGGCAACTATGTTGGTTGCCGCGAATGTCACATTGAGCCGGATTGGTTGTTAGTGTATGAGATTCAAAAAGACGAGCTGATTTTACTCCTTATCCGTACCGGTACACATTCCGACCTTGATTTTTGATATAAACGTCCTTTGTTCAATACAACAAAGGACGTTTTATCAATTTCACATTACACAAGTTTTCTGCCACAAATCGGGCAGAAGTAAATGCGGCAGGAAGTGTCTGTTTTATCTTTTTCTACCACAAGGTCAAAAGAGTTAGTTGCTTTGTCCTTTCTGATATAGAACAAGTCATTATGCTCTACATACGTGAAGTCAGCACCAAACTCATACTCGTCGTTGCCAGATAAATTTTGACAATGTAAACACACCGTAGGCTCTCTTTGTATTTGAATCAGTTCCATGTTTTTTCTCCTATCGTTTCATAGCATTAACCGGTTGCAGAACAGCATTTATCTCTGCTGACTGCTGTTCGGTGTATCGGAGAATAACTATATCCGGCTGATTTGTACTCTGACGGCAGTTACTTGCAACATCAAAGCCTGCATCACGCAGTTTGTTAAAATCCTCAAAAGATATTTCACGGTAGTGAAACCCTTCTTCTGTTGGCTCCACGGCATCAATCTCTGAGTTGTCAAGTTCCGGCGGTTCATTGACGATAAACTCGCCCTTTTCCAAGAGATAATCGGAAATTTTCTCCGCGTCTTTAATCGCCGCGAAAAGCTCGTTGGGATTGTCCTGCAACACCTTTATCCAGTTCTGAATGTAAGCAGCATGGTTTTCCATTGTAGGTGACTGCTCATAGTTTATGCCGGTCGCACATGCTGTGAACGCTGACGCGATTTCTGCTCTGAGTTCTTCTTTGGCATAGCTCTCGCTTCCAAAACCGCCAGACAGATTACGGTTCAGACGTTTCGCTGCGCCCGTAGCGTGTCCGGCTTCATGCAGGAAGGTTGACATATAGCTATACGCACCGTCAAACATTTCTATCTGTGGCATACGAATGTAATCGCCGGACGGACGGTAACAGGCACTGTTTCCACCTTCTTGAAAGCCCAACTCCATGTTTTTTAACAACGTGTCACGCGCTTCAATAAGCTCTGCTGTGCTGAACCTCTGGCGTGGCTGCTCTTTAAGTTCGGTAATACCGTCGATCTGCGCCGCGTTAAAAACGGTAAACACATTGGAGATCGGCTTTATCCGGTCGTGAAAATCAACCGGATCAAGTGTATCTCTCAGCTTCTGTACCTGAGAAGGCGTGAGCTTCTTCTTGGTTTTGACATCATACATTGTCCAAAACTCAACGCGCGTACCCTTCTCACCTTTGCGAATTTTCCATCCTTTGTCTTTAGCCTGATTAAAGGTGCACCAACGCGGATCGTGATACCCTCTGTCCAGTGAAATGATGGCTAACCAAAAATAGTTGAGTCCTCTGTAACTTCTACCGGTTACAGCATTGCGCGGCATGGAAGTATCCTGCCAATCTTGGTGCCACGGGATTCTTTCTTGTTGCAGCGCAGCGATAAATTGATTGGCTATCTGCTCGCGCATTTTATTCAGCTTACTCACTCAGTTCCTCTCCGTTCCAATCAAAGATTATTTCTTCTTCCGGCTGTCCGTTCGGAAGGCTGTCCGAAAACGTTACACCCATTTCTTTTTCAAAAGACTTCTCGTTCATATTTTCACCACCTTACAATTTCATATTTTGATTGGCGTTAGGTGCTTTTGGAGTAAAGGCTCCTAACGCTTTTTCAATAGCAGCTTTTTGTGATTCTAAAAAAACCACATTGTACTTACCGTCGTCCGTTCGGAACACAGCAAATTCCAATGTGGTTGTTCTAAGCAATTTATATTGATTTGACAATACAATTTTGTAACAGAGCTTTTCGCCTGTTTCAGAAGAAATCCGTTTGAGCTTTTGGTTAATTATCGCGTTACGCTTGAAGAATGTTTCCTTGTTCACTTTCTTTTCTTCTCTGTTGGGATAAAGGACATTCAGGACTTTTTCTTTATCCTCCGGTGCAAAAGCGACATTGAGCTTGTCGCCTTTTGGATAACTTGCAAATGTAATACAATGCTCTCGCAGTGCTGCTGCCTGTTCCGGAGAAATTAAAAGATAGCTCAGTTTCAGATTCTTCTTTTTTAGTTCGGCGGTTATTCTTCTGTTTTTCATTTGTTCCGCTTGTGCCATAAAGTTTTCACAAGGAACACCGAGAATTGCAGACACTCTCGGAAGGTCTGATTGTTTCAATGTGACAACCGCCGTACCCGTTTTCAAATCAATACGACTTGAAAGAAGAATATTATTATTTATCAAGTGTGTGATCTGCCACGCGTACAATTTGATCTGAACGCTTTCGCCAAAGGTATTGACGATTTCTTTGTACGGAACATTTTCCAAAATCTTTTTGCCGCGCTTGTAATCAACAAAAGACCGAGCCTGATAAGTGGTCGAATAAGATTTAATTCTTCTCTTTTGGTTATAGCGGTTTTTGTTTTTTTGATTAAGAATGAATCTAATCAGCCGAAGCGAAAACAGGAAAGGATTTTTTGTGAAAAGGTTGGGACTGCCGAGCCGTTTGTCAGTTACGCGGATTTTATCAGCATATTTCTTTTCATACCGTTTCCAATTAATCGCAGCGAGCTGATTGTAGTAATCGTAACTTGGTATTTGAAATTTTCTGCCGCTTGATTCTGAATTGTGCGCTTTCGGATTTATGTTTTCTGAATTTGAAATGTTCAGTCTTTTTTCAATGCTTGCCTTAGAATACTTTTGACCGAATTGTTTGGCTAACGTATCGGCGCGGATTCCTTTTTTCTCTCCGTTTTTTCTGAACGTAATGTTTTTATTTGTAAATTTGATTTCATAACCGTGCGTTTGAAAATAATTGATGAATTCATTTTTGCTTTGACAATCTTCAAGCGCCTTATCCAAATCTTTCACTAATCGCAGTTTCCAACTATGCCCTCGCTTGGCGGCATTTAACGTCGCTTGGTCAAGCGGAGCGTACTTTGTCACGTTATCACTTTCGATAACGCTTAAATCATTTTTGTAACAAAGTTCGTCTGAGACTTTTCGGATTTGTCGAAGTGTGGATTTGTTTTCATAAAATTTTTTGCCATCTAAGACGCTTACGGAATTAAGAATAAAATGATTGTGAATATGTTCTCTGTCTGCGTGAGTTGCTAAGACTACTTGATAATCAGGGAAACAGCGTTTTATCATTGCAATACCCATTTTATGAGCAAGCTCAGGTGTGACTTTATCCTCTGGAGAAAATGATTGACAAATGTGAGAAGCAAGAATACCTTTGTTTTGGTTACAGGCAATCCTTGTGGATTGAAAATCCCGCGCAACCTGTTCAATACCGTCATAATTCCGGCACCGGTAATAATAGACGGAGCTTGCTTTTTTCTCTTGGGTAATATAGGCGAGCGCTTCGCATAAATGCGCCTGTGTTTTGATTTTCGGTGAAATGGTTTTTACGATTGCCATAGTATCACGCTATCCGTTTTGTTCTCTGATTTCTGCAATTTGCTTATTTATCATTTGAATGGAGGAAAATATACTTTCAAGCTGATCGGATATTTTTGACGTATCGTTTTGTAAATAGTTTTTTTCGGGTTCGGAAATGAAATCTATAAAACCGTTCAGCAGATTGTAGCATTCTTTCATTAACCGCTCGACCTCTGAAACATTGTTGATTGAAATATATTGATTTGTGTTCGCGACAGCCGCGATTTGATTGATGTTATTTCCGATTTTTTGAATTTGGTAAATCAATTCGGGAATATTCTCGCAAATCACAATTCTCTTTCTGCGAATTAACAATGAGATATATTGGTTGACCGACACATTCATCAGTTGGGCGTGATAATCGATATTTCTTTTTTCCGTCGGTGTGAGTCTTAATAATAATTTTTCGGTTTTTCTCTCTCGTTCCATTTTGACCTCCGTGAAGGAGTGATTTTTTTCTCTTTTTTCTGTAAGGGGTTAACCCCCTAAAAATCGCTTGCGATTTGGGGGTTGCGAGCATAGAATTTGTATATCAAAGTGATATACAAATTCGCTCGTTAGGGAGAAACCCTAAAACCCCGATTTCGGCAAAACCGAAATCAAAAAATAATCACTGCGCTCAGCCGTAAAAGCGAGTTTTACAAAATCGATTTTGCTGTTTTCATTTTGCAAAATCCTCAAATTTGTATTTTTCTTTTCTCTGTTGGTTGCGGCGTTTTTATTGCGCCTGCGAATTTTCGGATTTGTCAATGAAATTTTCAAAATCTTCGATATTCCTGATTCCGTAATCCGCAAGAACGTCGCGGAGCTGCGCAAATTGTTCAATTTGAATTTGCTTTTGAAGTTTTTTCTTCTGTGCGTTCAGCATTTTTAGTTTCTGCTTTGCCTGTGATATTGTTGTCGTTTCTTTCTTGATTTGCTCATTGACTTTTTCGGTTTTTTCAAGGAGCTTTTTCAGCTTATCGGTTTTCTGGTTTTCCATTTTGAAGTCCTCCTACCAACGGTCAAAAAATTTGACGTTTTCGTATTGTAAAATAAAGTTTTGCGTAGAATGAAAATTGCCCGGTTCGGAATTGAAGTAGTCCTCGGTACACATGTAGAATAATCTGTGTTTGATAGCCAGTCCGTTTTCGTCAAAAATATATTTTGCCGCGTCAACTGCACTTTGCGTTTTTCCAATATCTGTACTTCCGACATATCCCATTCCGCTAATCAGACTTTCCATTGATGTATATTTGTCATAAACGATCGCACACTTGATAGCCTGAGCGACAAGCGCAGCGCCGGTAAAGCTGCTTCCGAATTCACCGGTTAATAATCGTTCAAGTAAGTCTCTGTCTTTTTCCGACAACTTTACTTTTGGGAGCGAAAAATCCTTATCATCATTTTTAGTTTTCACCAAAACAGATTTTTCATTTTTCAAATCCGCGTTTTTGATTTCAATAATATTCTGTGTTCCGGTTTTGATAATTTCATTCTGCGCCGGAACAAGAATTGTTTCTTTCATCTGAAATCTGTGCCACAGCTTATCATTGAAGTATTCTTCTTTATAGGTGACGGCTTTCTTGCCGTCACTTCCTTTTTGCACGACGACGCTTTCTCCGTCGAGCAAATCATCAGAAGGAATAATCTTCGTTTGATAGTGAATGATTTCGTTTTTCTCAAAGAGCTTTTCTTCGATTTTTGGAATTGAAATTGTCTGAGACGGATATATGAATTCATCAGCATCAAATGGCAGCACGTCCGTTTCATCATGCGTAATATTCAATCTCTGTAATGTATGAGCAATGGAATCATACGGCACCTGATACGTCTTTTCGTTGTCATGATAGTTGATGTTTACGCTAATCAACGGCTTTACCCAAAACTCAGTTTGATAATGCTTCTCCGGTATATTAGCTTGTTCGGATATTTCGTATTGTTCCGATCGAGGTTTTGCATGGACTGGCTGATCAGAAAGGCAAATCCATGCCATCGAAATCATCACTGTCAAAATCAGTATCTGACGACACCGGTATTTTAACATCATTATATTCACCTTCTGAATCTCTCCGTTGTAAAAGCTGGATTTCTTCTACCACAAACTCATGATATTTCTTTTCGTTTTTTATGTGTGAACGGTAATGAGCGCGAACACCAATCATATCGCCCTTCTGAACATAAGCGCTGATGATCTCAGCAAAACGACCATACGCTGCTATTGGAGGGAAGTCTGCATCATCACGATAATTTCTCTGGACAGCAATTTGAAAGCTGCAACAGTCTTTATTGTTTTTTGTTTTGCTTGTTTTGATTTCCGTTGAAACTCTGCCAACAAAAACAATCGCGTTAATCACTTTATTTCCACCTTTCAGATTGTAAAAATTCTATTTTCTTTTGTTCAAAATCCGGCGAGTTGTGATATTTTATCTTTAACAATGCCCACTCATTTTTGAACGCTTCAAAGAGTTGTGTATCAGAGATCGATTGCGTATTTCGTGTTGTTCGCATGAATAACTTGTTGTAGACTCTTTTGAACTCCTGCACGGTTTTTCTCTTACTGTAACTTCTGTTATAGTCAGTTGTTTTTTGCCTTTTACAGCTATCGCATTCCTTCGTCAAAGGTTCAGCAACATACCATCTGCCACATTCACAGCGATGGACAATTTGTCCACTTTCAAGTATTTCAAAAAGCGAAAGAGCACACAACTCTGTCAGTGTATGAAATTCTGTCTGCGCCGAGAAAGAAAAACTCGCGTACTTTTCGGCGAGCTTTTTGAAAACGAATTCAGTGGTATTTCCAAATGGTAATGTCAGCTTTGAACGCAGCCGTCGGAACCGGTATCGTTCAGAGTTGTCAAACAAATAACAGAAGTCATGACCGCGAGGAAGAATAGTGTAATAAAGGTTTTTAAGAGAACTACGGTCAAACGCTTCGTCTCCCTGACTGATTTTTACGACATATTCTGTCAGCCGTGCAATCTGCTTTTTCTCCGCTTCCGAGAGATAATAGAGGTCATACAAAACATGCGGTGGCGTGATCTCTGTATGTTGCAATTCAGCTTCCACGACAGTAAACAACAATGCTCCAAGTGGAAGTCTGACTATCATATCTCCGTATTGATATTCTTCCAGAACGGTTGTTTGATTGACGCTCTTTATGAAAAGCACCGAATACATCCGCCTGCCCGAACTATCCAAACTCTCCATATTTTCATCTCCTTGCGTTTTTCTTTCGTTTTAATAAAACTATACCCAAAACCGCTAAAGTCCCTGTAACGGCGATTACAGAGCCAAATAGAACGGCTTTATGATTGGTGTTTCTTTCCGGCTTTGCAGCTATCTGAGTTGTGCTGTCATGCGTAGCTTCTTTGTTGACTTCAACCGGTGTTCTCCGTGCGTGAACAAGCAATCTGTGACTGTTTATTCCATACGGGTAGCAAGTCACTAATGTTAAAATATCCTCACCACTAATCACTTGCAGCTTACTGGCGTCGTCCGGCTCAACCACTTCGTTTGCATAAACCGTGTACAACAATGTTCTATCCAGAACTTTAATCGTTATCGTGTCGCCTGTTTCCAATTCATCTATGTCGTCGAAAAACTTTTGTGTCGGGAATCCGCTGTGTGCCGATATGCAAGCGTGAGTGCTGTTGCCGCCGATTGGAAAGGAAGTGCGTTCCAGATGGGCAGCGCCCTTGGTCAGTATTTCCTCGCTCTCACCGTGATAAATTGGCAGATTTACGTTAATGGCAGGGATTTCTATATATCCCATTATACCGTTGTCGATATTCAAAATATCAAAATAGCTGTTGATGATCCGGCGATAGCTTTCGTCGGATTCAGCAGCTTTATCATAAAAATCGGTTGCGAGCAGCCGATTGTAATCTTCTGCTTGATGGAAATAAGAGTTGATCTCGTTTTGTTCAATAGTGTCTATATTATCGTTATACGCATTGATTTTACTTTCGTTGTAATGCTCGTTGATCAGATTGCTGATAAACGGATAGCAAAAACAAAAAAGGCTGAAACCTGCCAAAATGAGTGTCAAAGAAAGAATAATTATTTTTTTCATAGTATTAAGTTTCAGGGGCAGCCGTAAGGCCGCCCCTTGTTGTATCGTTTAATTATTTAGTTGTCTTTTTGGTTCTGCGGGACAGAGCGAAAAGAACGCCGCCGAGAATCAGGGAAACAGCGCCTGCGATATAAAGGTACATCACATAGCCGCCGGTCTGCGGTACAATCAGCTTGGTGTCAGTTACCGTTACAACCGCCGCACCGTCGGCAGGGCAGTTTTTAACCCAAGTTTCATTGGTAATTGCTTCATGGTAGGTTGCTTCAATCTTGACAGGAATTACCTTGCCGTAGATGTTATAGCCCTCCGGAGCTTCCACCTCTGCAATAAAGTAATCGCCGCTTGCAACTTTGACTTCTTCCTCTTTGTCGTTAAGGAAAACAACTTTACCATCTGCGCCGGATACGCCTGTACCAAGCGCGTTCTGCTTTGCTTCTGCATCAGCGTTTGTCTTGAAGATACTAAATTTTGCTCCGCTTAAAGCAGTACCGCTCTCGTTGAGCTTCATTACGCCAACACCGTAGGTATAAGTATAAACGCGGTTTCCGGGAACACTGTCAACGGAGGACTGATTGCCATAGACAAGTTCAATATCGTCATTAGGGTTTCCTGCCGCGCCGATAACGCTGTGTTTATTGAGAACAGCTGAATAGGTTGCGATCACATATGCAACATTTTCTGCGTAGAAGTCGTTCTCTGCGAGATAGGTTTTAGTCAGCGCAATGTTAAATTCAGTGTCCTTACCATCGCCCTGAGAAGTAATATTCAGCTTATAATCAGTGTCTTTTGTGAGGTCAGCGATCTTTGTCTTGTTGCTGTCTGCAAGATAGACCTTAACCGAACTGCTGTCAAAGGTAAGTCCTTTGCTCATTTTGTCCTTAACGGTATACTGTTCGAGCTTATACGCGATAGAGCCTGCGGTAGTATTATATAACGCATAGTCTACGGTGTCGCCAATGGAAACGTCGGTATAATTGACATTGTTCTTTGTGGAATTGGTAATTTCCTTTACTGTAGTAGGCGTATCGTCCGCAACTTTAGTTGCAAGATTGATGGGGTCGAGCGTATAAACCCAAGAATTGTTTTCGTAATAAGGCAGAGCAAATACAGAGTTTTCAACAGCCTTTACGCCCGCAGGAAACTTAACGCACTTGACGTAGTAAATGCCCTGCTCGAGATCAGAGAACGTCTTTGTTTTGCTGCTCTCAGAAGAAGTAAAATAACCATAGGAAATTGCAGTTGAAGGCATATCGGTGTTGACCGGAGAGATTTCATCGAGCTTGGCAAGAATGTCTTTGGTCTTGCCGGACTTTACTTCGTCCGCAATGCCGTCAAAAAGCGGCTCATAGTACGTTTCGTAAGGGCTGTCTGTTTTGGTCTTGAGCGCGGCGACCTCGAAAAGTTCAAAGGTGTAGCCTCCTTTATCGCAGTTGAGTGTAACGGAAACCTTCAAATCCTCGTTAAGTAAGGTTGCCGCCGAAGCGAACGGAACTGCCATCATAATCAACAGCACAGCCGCCAAAATAATTGTGATTGATTTTGTGAAGTATTTTTTCATCATGTTTACCTCCTAAAAATTAAAAACGCCATTACCGGCGTTTTTCTTACTGCGTTTTCTTTTATAAACAAATGCTATTGCTATTGCAGCAACAAGCGAGATTGCTCCTGCGCAATACAGGGGTACTACGCCGGAGGAACCGGTGTTGTACATAACGATATTATTATCCTTAACTGTAATGTCTGCGTTAAGGGTAGAAGTGTTATCTGCGGAAATTCTAACCGGAATCTTTTCACCATAGGGTGTTTTTCCGTTCGGTGCTTTGGTTTCGGTGACATAATACAGACCTATCGGCAGCTTATCAACCGTTACAGAAGATGTGTTTGACTTGATTACCCGAACACTTCCGGCGCTGTCATAAGAATAACTGCCATCAGGATTTGCGACAAAACGAAGCCGTTTGCCGTTTTCGTCGGTTATCTTCCATTCCGCACCGGTCAGCGCTCTGCCATATCCATCTGTTTTGTGAATGGTAAGAGAGCCGAGCGTAGCCTTGTTTACCATAGTAACCGTCTGAACATCAGGTGTGTCCTTGACGGTAAACTTTACGTCAGGCGCTAAATCATAGCCCTTGATGGTTTTGACTTCATGCAGGTAGTACGTCTGATTGACGATAAGTTTGCCTGTAATATCATAGGGAGTACCGTCGGTTGTCCACGTCGGAACAAAAACATTTCCGGAATCGTCAAGGACTTGCAGCTGCACACCGCTCAATGGGTTGTTTTTTTCGTCAACCTTCAAGATACGAATAGAGGTCGGTGCGTCGCGCATCGTTATCTCGGTTGCATATCCTCTCTCGTGAATCCGGAACGTGATGGATTCAGCGGTTGTATATCCGTTTGCAGGAATACGCTCCGTCAGTGTGTAGGTTTCTCCGATTGCCAAACCGCGAATGATTTTACTTCTGGTAGTAGAAGTCCACTCTGCAACCACTCTGCCTTCACTATCCGTGATAGTTAAAAGCGCGCCGGGAATTTCATCATTACCGGTCAGCGCCTTTTTGGATACGTAAGTAGTGGTTGTCGGTTCGTACATATCGTAGAAATCAACTCTGGTATTATCCTCCATCGTAAATTCCAAATCTTCGGCAAACGCATAGCCCTTCGGTGTTTCAACCTCATGCAAGCGATACTTATGGTTGATCTTCAACAGTCCTGACACTTTATGATAGGAGCTCTCGGTAATCCAATCGTCAATCACTTCGTTTGTCTGAATATCCAAAATCTGGAGACGCGCGCCGGAGACAAATACGTTTGAACCCGGCTCTCGCTTTCCAAAAAAAGCAACTGTTTTCGGGTCGTTCATGCGAACGTAAGTCACTCCGGATTTTACTTTGAATTTCACCGGACTGGCTGTCACATATCCGTCCGGCGGTGCAATCTCCGTCAGCACATATTCAGCGTTGACCGTCAGACCTTTGACCTCCTTCGGATTGCCGTCGGAAGTCCATTCCAGAATGGTATTGCCTGTTGTGTCGGTAAGCCGCAGCTTTGCACCGATAACCGGCTGACCGTTGGACACCTTATCAATAAATACGCCGGTTGGAAGGTCTGTCATTTTGATAGTTACCGGTTTTGCGGTATCCTCGACGCGGAATGTGATATCTTCCGCAAGCGAATAGCCGTCCGGAGCTTTCACTTCATGCAGACGGTATTCCTGTCCGGCGACAAGTTTACCCTTGACAACATAGTCGGAAACAGCGCTTGAAGTCCATGTGGGTACGACGACCGCACTGTTGTTGGCATTGAGAATCTGCAACTGCGCACCGGCAATGCGCTGTCCTTTTTCATTCACTTTGGAAAATCTCATTTCGATTTTCGGATCCACCATTCTGACAGTCGTTACGCTGCCGTCAGCTTTCACCTTGAATCGGATTTCGCTTGCAGTAGCGTATCCGTCCGGTGCCTGCGCTTCACGCAGAACATATTCCTTATCAGCAGAAAGCCATTTGATTTCTTTAGCTGTACCGTCGGTCGTCCATGCCAGTACCAACTGACCTTTTGATTCGTAAAGTTCCAGTTTAGCACCGACCACAGGCGCGCCGTTCTCGTCAACCTTTAAGATACGCGTTGTTGTCGGCATGTCCGTCATGGTAATCGTCTGCAACTCCGGCGTGTCCTTAACGGTAAATTCAACGTCCTCTGCTTTCAGATAACCGTCGGGCGCTCTGTCCTCCGTCAGAAAATACTTCTGACCGACGATCAGCTTTCCGATAATCTGATGATTGGTTTTGCCGTCCGTAACCCATTGCTCCACAATCTTCCGATTGGAATCACGCACAGACAGCTGCGCGTTGGCAATGCGCTTTCCTGTGTCGTCCACCTTGACGAACTCATACTTAATCGTATCGTCCTTCATGGTAACATACGTCGGAGAACCGTCCTCATTGACCGTAAAGGTGATTTTGTTGGCGGTTGCATAACCGTCAGCAGGAATCTTTTCCGTGAGCGTATAGGTCATACCTCTTTCAAGACCTTCAATATAGTGCGGTTCATTGGTGGAAGTCCATTCGTCAACCTTGTTTCCCTGTGCGTCGCTAACTTGCAGCTTCGCTCCGGCAATCTCTTTTGTACCGGTAATATCCGTTTTGGAAATATACGTTTTGCTAGGCACAGGCGTTTCGGGGAACAGCAAGACAGATTCGTCAACGTTCTCATTGGTTGTACGCCATGAAATATTTCCACCGCTGTCGTCAATGTTAGCCAGAAAAACCTCCGGGTTAATCAGATAGCCGTCGGGCGCTTTGGTTTCCTGCACAGTGATTGTGCCGTAGGGAATGGTTGGGCGTAAAGTACCATAAAAATCATCATACCAAAAATCATCTCCAGATACTTTATCTTTCTCGTAGAATTGTAGAATACCATTCTTATTTGTTTTAAAAACCCAACTTCTCAACGGCTGAGTATCACCGATTTCATCAACAGAGCTGTAATAGTCGGGATAGAAATTGATCGTGAACTCTGCATTGGCAAGTTTTTCCTGATTACTGCCTTTACCCGTTGTTTTGTCATACTTTTGCAGTAAGACTGTAATCGGGTCAGACAAAGGCGGCTCCTCGCTGTCAAAGGAATAGACAGGGAAGCCCTCGCCGTTGTAGAGACCGGCATACAGGAAATGGTGCGGTTCTGTATCGAGCGCATAAGCGTTGGACGCTTTCAGCTCCTTTCCCCAAAAATCCTTTGCGGGTATAGAGCTGCCTTGTGAATTGGAATAGGTACCTTTACCGTTCTCGTCGGTCACAATCACGCCGCGCAGATTGGTATTGTTCTCCGCGTCTGCTTTGGAATCATAAATCCCATATTCTGCGTTCTTCAGACTGTAACACTTGTTGCCGTCCGTGATAGAGGTATTAGCCGAACGCTTTTGAATTCTCAGCTCCAGTCGCGGCTCGTTCGGAAAAGCAGGTTTGCCGTTCGCAGCTTTCAGAGGGCTGCTGATACGGTATATCGGCAATCCGTTATCGTCAACCTCGCCCGAATCAGTGAAACCGTAATAGTCATTGTTCAGGGCATAGCCGTTCGGCGAGCGATATTCTATAACATAGTAATTGTCAATATCTACGATTGCATAGTCGGTGTTGTCAGCGCCATAACCAAAGTTTTTGAAAAAGCCCTTGCCGGTGCTGTCGGTATAGATATACGAAACAGCGCCGCCCTTTGTAATCGCTCCTGCTTTTCGTTCATTGGTATTCTGCTCTTTTGTTCTCGCCGTATCAGCCGCGTCCTTGTTGTTCTTAAAAACGACAAACTGCGCACCGTCAAACGAATACAAATTATTGTTATTTGTAAAGACAGGATTGGTGCTTGCTTTGTCAAACTCTAAGCGCATTCTGTAAACAGGGAAGATGATGTTCTGACTTCCGGAACCGTAGTTAATCATGTATGCGCGAAGAAACGGTTTTCTGTTTGGCAAGGTTCCTGCCTTAACTCCGTTTGTTATCGCCGCAACATAGCTTGTCACAGCGTTTTTGTAGGTGTATTCGTCAAAGCCCGGATTCACACCAAACGCCGTGTCCGCACCATACATGGCGTAAGAGAGCGCGTAATGTGTAAAGGTATAGAGAAAAGCGTCCTCGTCCAATCCTGCGGCGAGATTGTCACGATTTCGGAAAAAGAGCATCGCACCCTTTGATGTTTTGGCAAAGGAATTATTGCCGGTGTTAAAAGCTGAACTTTGCAGATTAAATCCGGGAGCGTTATATCCGTAGTACAAAACATTTAGGACGATTTCGTTTGTTACCGGACTGACGTACTTCCCACCAAAGGTCATTGAATCAGTAAAGGGAGGTGCTTTTGCAGGCTCAATGCAAAATGCGTCCGTTTTGTATCCCGACGACAAGGTGCTGAAGAATCGCGGTGTATTCTTATACCATGCGGTCAAGTCAACGGTCACGTTTCCCTTGAACGAATTCGCACTGTTTGCCTCGGCAGCTACAACACCGATCGGCATGACCAGCAAAAATGAACTGACAATCAGCCAGACGCAGATAAACACAGATATGGATTTTTTCAGAATATTCATGCTTTTTCCTCCTCTCGTAAATTGTAGTTGTTTTACTTCCATAAGAATCGGACTGTCCCTGCTGTTGGCAAAGGCTTTCATTTTACATTCCTCCTTAAAAGCAAAAAAGGCACAGCGTTTCAGCTGTGCCATCGTTTGTGTATATTCGATTGTAAGATGATGATTGTCAGGGAATCAATACCAACCGGCTTCTTTGACAAGCACTTTTTCTGTCCACGCTTCTTTAATTACTTTTGTTTCGTAATGCGATTGCTCCGGAACGTTGACGGTTTTTGTACCGACCTGAACCTGTTCGGTGGCAGTGTACCAACCACCATCGCCGCCTGCGAGAACATGGGTTTCTGAGTGATTATATGCTTCATCTTCACTTAACTGTGCCAAATCAATACCACAATCCTTGCATTTCGCAATTCTTCTCGTTTCATAAACAGGTTCCTCATAGCTGTATGCTTCTTGGTCTACCACCTTAACCTGCTTTGTTTCAGCAGGGTGATTGACGGTTTTATATACCGCTTCGTGCCAAGTTTTACCGGCGTGTTGGTCAGCCGACGAACTCTTTGAGGACGAGCCATTGTTGGTATTGGTACTATTGCTTGTGTTTTTATTCGTGCTTTTGCTGCTCTGATTATTGGTTTGGCTGTTAGTCTGACCATTGGTCTGACTGCCGCACTGAGTGCTTTTATTGCTGCTCTGAGTCTGCGAGGAGCCGCTTGTCTTAGAATTGTTCTCCGTTTTTGAAGCGTTATTGGCAGGCGCTGTCGCTTCGGTTCCTTTGGTTGCCGATTTGTTATCAGCGCTCTTGTTTTCTGTTTTGGTATCGGTAGCAACAGACGTTGTGGTCTGCGTCTGTGCAGGAGCCGTTGTGTTGACAGTGCTTTCTTCCGTCTTTTTTGCTTCTGATGGTGTCGCTGACGCGGACACTGCGGCATTGGCATGATTGACTTCATTCTTTCCGCAGCCAACCAATGAAACGACTGACATTGAAATAACCGCCGCAAGAGCAAAAATGAATAACCATTTTTTCATAGCAAAAACCCTTTCTTGATAAACATTTCAATATTCTTTTACTCTAGCACCGTTGAGATTCTTTTTCAATACACAATGGACAATTTGCCCATTGTGTATTTGGTGTATGGGCGCGTTTTTCTACGCGCCCACGTTTCAAGGAGAGAATCAGCTCCGTGAGCTGTACACAGGCGAAACTCACTAAAACCTGTGTTTTATGTAAATAGTTGTTTTTCATTTATAAAGTTGTGTTTCATTTCTTCCCACCCATAATATGCAAGCAAGGAACGAATTTCGCGCAAATCACAAAACGGGGTAAAGATAGGATAGGATTCAAAGATAAAGTCATTAAGGTAATCATCATCAACATAATCCTCGTCGTAATAATATGCTTCATATTGATTGTGAGCAAGGTTGCCGCATTTGATGTCAAACCGAACATAAAAGCATTTTTCGGAAATAAATATCGGACGGCGATTGATGGCTCCCGTGACTCTGATTTCGCCGGTGTTGACATTGATCTCAGCCTGTTCGATTTCGTGAATGATCTTAATAAACTTCTTCTCAAATCCAAACAAATCATGGATAAGCGCAGTTGCTTCTTCGTCGCTCATGTACTTTATATGCGTATGGATAGCTTTTGAAACAAACAGTAGCTTATTGTAATAAGAATGTCCAACGTTTCTTACGTATAAGGTTCGATCGCGGGTATAATTGAGGTCAACAAATCCGCGAGAGGTTATATCGCGAACAAAAGAATTGAGTTGCTCCATTCCTGCGGAATCAAATCCCTTTTTAAATATGTAATCGCTGATAAAGAACACATCGTATGCTTTGTGCTGTTCGGGGATTTCTATCTGATCGGTGTATTCTCCGAAACAAGCCCTTTCATTGTTGATGATACGATATATTCCGCTTTGGAGTCCTTCGTTTTCTCCGTTAAGGAGAATATAGCCGGTGTCTAAGACAACGGCGTTACGGTAAGTAAAGCTGTCGTCATGCCAATGAAGTATCGCGTTCATTTTTTCACTCCTTCACATATCACATAGTATCTGTCAAATCCTCCCTGTCCGTCCGAAACACAAGTGAGCATTGTCAGTAAGTCTTTGCCCTCCGTCAAATAACAAGCAGAAGATTGATAGTTTTTATAAATCTTTTTATCTATCACCTGATAGGTCAGCTTACTCCAGTAGTTTTCAATAACTACCTCGTCGCCTACGTTAAGATTTCTGATATAGTCAAAAAAGATTCGCCCGATATATCCGGTATGACCGGACAAGACGCTATTAGTATTTTTACCGCCGATCGGCAGCGAAGTATACGTCAAGTGTGCTGCGCCGAGCGCCATGTTATAATCATTGCCGCCCAAATAGATGGGCAATTCCATATTGATTGACGGAGCTGCAACATATCCGTATACACCATTTGGAACTCCGTATTCTGACAGATTCAACGCAGGATTCAGATAAGATGTTTCATCAATCAGCAGATGATTCTGATTTGTTTTCAGCATTTCATTGTATGCAACGCTGTCTTGATACAACCGGTCAATATCAACTCTGTAGAGCACAGTTTTTGTTTTTGTTTCAGAACGGCTATTTTCGCCGTCAGATTCTTTTTCCTGCTCTGTTGGTCGAGTTCCTTCAACGATATTATCTTTCAGGTTGATAAATTCGTCTACGGTATGATGGGCTATCTGAACGCCGACATAATTTGATACACGCGGAACAATCAACAGAGCTGCGCCCAACAGAAGAAAGAAAACCGCGATACAAACTAATATTTTACGCTTCATTACATTCCTCCGAATGAACAGAAAAGCAGAGCTTTGTTGCTCTGCTTTTCTTATCATATTGAATTAGCGGGAATGAACAATCACCGGCTTACCGTCCTCGCCGGTTGAGACATACGAGTCGGAATGTTGGAGCCATCCGTTGCCATATTCTTCGGGAGCTTTGATTGGCACGGTTTCAATCTCGCCATCCGCATTTTGCCGCGTATAGTATTCCATGTGAACAGTAGTCGGAACCTCGCTCTCCTCAGAGGTTTGCGGAGCGGTGGTTGACGGCTCCTGTGTCGTTGGTTCCTGTGTCGTCACCTCTTGCGTAGTTGACGCCTGTGTCGTTTCCACAGCGGAAGAACTGTTCTCTTTGTTACCGCAGCCGGTAAGCGCTGCTGCAAGAGTGATAATAATGGTTGCTGCTGCGATTATTTTTTTCATTGTGAAATTCTCCTTGTTTTATATGGTAAATTTTCTCCGTAGAGTTTGTTGTATTGCCGTATGATTTTGATCATTTGAGCCGTCTTTACAGGGATTTTTGACAGGAAAACCGGGTCGCGCATAGGATTCCACTTGTAAAGAATTTTCGCGTCGGATTCCACCTTCCACAGCTGACCGGGGTCAATCTGTTTTACAGCGTTTTCCGGCAGGATAACCTTTACGTCCATAAAGTCGGTAAAAGTCTGACGCGGGTTTTCCGGAGACAAGACAAAGTAGATAAATTCAAACCGAACCACCTTTTTGTCGTTCTCAAGAATAACGCCGGAGTAATCAGCGGTCAGTTTGGCAACAACGCCTTTTGCCTTTTCTTCCTCGGTGATTCGATTGCTGTGATGGTCAAGCCAGAATTGATACATCTGGTTTTCGACAAGTTGTCTCGGTTTTTTCTCACCGGTCTTATCATCAATATAGTATTCAATCATAATAAAAACCTCCTAACAAAAACTTACGTCCAACAAGCGATTCTGACATGCTCTTTTGATGACCGCTTCCGCGATCTCGTCATACAGAGCTTTATCAGGAAGCGGCGTGTATGCCGCAAGCCTGTGATACTCCGACTTTGGCATTTGCAAAGAAAATACCAGATGGTAGTTGACGCTGATGTTGCGAATGGTATACTGGTTATCCAGTGTAACATGTGCGTATCCTAAGAAACGTCTTGTCGCCAATCTGTCGTCAAACTCGACTGATGTAACTCTCATAAAAACTCCTTTCTCTGACATCGAGATTTCTGCTGACACTCTAATTATAAATCAAGAGGTGTCCCATAAACCGCCCTTTGCTCACGGTTGATTTGTAAAAGTAAATTGAAAAATGAAAAAGTAAATGCAAGTTTAGGAAGATTCCGCAATTTTCTGAATGATTTTTGCCTTGATTTCTTTGAAAAGGCTTTCATCGGGAATAATTGAATGTTGGTTGTTTCTTTTGGCGTTTTCGGTGCTCGGAAACTTTAAGATTAATTCCTTTCCCTTACGCTCAACCTTAATATCGTTAATAGTCAGCTTGCCGTCAATGGTGACGGAAGCTATCGCATAGATTCCGTCACCGCCGAGAAGTCTAACTCTTGTTTTTGTTACTTTCATTTATCCTGAAAACCTCTCCATACTTCATCATCTGTTGGTTCGGGAGCACTTTCGCTGCCAGTGGACAAATTGTCCACTTCTTCGCACTGAACATTCTCCAAATCTTCATCATCGGTTTTAGTAGCTTTAGATATTTCTCCGTCAACTACATCATCTAACAATGTATCTCCTAAGAAGTAAAATAATGCAAATAGTAACATTGTAGGTATTATAATTATAGATAACATTTATTGTCCCTCCACTATGACAGATTGAATACGCTCACAGATTGTTTTTAAATGCTTTGGCTTGATTTCATCACAAGAATGAATAGTATTATTCTTATCCTGATACCAAAGCTCCGGCAGCTTAGCTGTTTCGGTGCTTGGCTCAGGTGTGCTGTCAGTGGACAAATTGTCCACTTCTTCACTGCTGTTATCTGCTTCGTCCGTTTGACTATATGGTTTAAGCGCTACTATGGAAATGATGAAGCACAGTATAATGGCGGCTGCAAAGGCAACAACAGCTTCTATGTTTGCCTGAAAAAAGACCATGCAGAAGATGTAAACGGCAGTCACTATAACGGTTAGCAAAAGAACAGAACGGATAAAGCGGTTCCTGTTTAAAATCAACTCCACCCGATAATTGCTTTTAAAGCTCTCAATGGTTTGGTTCAGCTTTGCAATATTGCCGATAAGTTGTAAATCCATATTTTTATTTTCCTTTCTCCGTATTATTCTCCCAAGACCTCTTTGATTCGCTCGACCGTGTAGTTTTCTCTGATATAGCGCCGCACTACATCTTGAAGAATTTTATGCAGGAAAATATAATGCTCGCCGTGTATTTCAATATCGAACATTCGCTTGTCGGCGTTCCAATCTGCCATACCGACAATTCGATTATTATTTGAGTATACCAGATTATCACCAACAGTCGTTTTGCGCGAGGATTTAATAAAATTCTGATTCCACATGCTGACAATCTCTCTTGCGTCATACGCATACCGAAAGATATAGTAATCCATGTGAGACGTATTGATAACATATTCGCAGATGATCCTCAGCACATTCTCCTCAATCTCGTCAACGGTGTGCGCATTACCCTCGCAGTCCTGATAAAGCATGGTGTCTTTACCAACAACTATAGACCTGTTGACAATCGGCTGCTTGCCCGTATTTATACCGGGTAATACCTCGTCGTCTGAATCACCGTCCATTTCCTCATTCTTAGTGGACAAATTGTCCACTTCACCGGTGATCTCCGCGACGTGAGCTTCGTCGTTCTCAATCTTAACTCTTTGGCTTTCAGGCTTTTGATAAGGTTTCAGTGCTTTGTCCACCAAAGTTTTAACAGAATCTTCATCATTTGATTTTTGGGATTGTTCAGAGGAACGGTCGTCCTGAGTGGACAATTTGTCCATTTCCTCAACACCGTAAAAAATCGAATCGAGATCACATGGGTTTTCTTTTATATCTTTGGCGATCGCCGTTGTGATTTTACAATCGGAATGATTCAAGAGGAATTGAAACACCTCGCTCTGTTCCTCTTTGGAGAGATACGATAGTTCGACCGCCGCAATAATCGGGATAGCCCCGTTGTCCACTCTGTTCAAAAGCGGCTGAATCAGGAACGTCAAACGAATATAGCGGTAAATCTTCTTTTTGCTGAGATTGGTTTCTTCGGAAATGGTTTTCATATTCTCTAAAGCGGCGAGTTCCTTGTAGGCGAAGGCTAACTCTGACGGTAAATAATCGTTGTTACGTATCAGGTTTGAAGTCAGGCGAATCGTTTTTTTCGCCTGGTCACTCAAGCCTGTCTTGATGATACATTTGGTTGTCGGCAGTCCTGCCATAATAACGGCTCTGCGACGGTGCCGACCGTCAATCAGTTCATATTTACCATCAGGTAGGGGAGCAACAATGCACGGACTGAGCTGTCCGTCTTTTGCAATGTGTTCGGCAAGCTGCTCAATAGTATCGTTGTGAATCTGAAAGTGTTGGTTATTGTCCTCGACAATAAGTTCGTTTTTGATTTCAACGATCTGATTGTCGGTTGTACCGATTATGTCGGCATAGGCGCTTGCAACGGTAGGAATTGATTGTGCTTTAATATTAAATTTTGGCATAGTCGCACACCCCCTTAAAACGGCAATACGTCAGGAAGTTTCTGTACGGCGATAGTGATCACTCTCGCAAGCTCCCGGATAACGCCTGCCGTGTCAACCCCGTTGCGACCTTCAAAGGCAAGACGCAGCTTCTTTTCGTTATAGCTGTAGTCGCCGTCATAACCAGACAGCTCTGCGGCAATATTCAGATTTGGAAAAGCGCAGTAGGCTCCATTGACGTGCTTGCCGCAAATGACAAGGTAGGAGTTCCCCTGTACATCAACTGTAAATTCCTTACAGTTACAGTTATATTTCCTTTTGATTTCAGCCATTGTGTTCACCTCCAATCAGCGTGTCAACGACTTTCATGTAGGCTCTACCCACATCGTCGGACGTTCTTCTGACCAGTACGGTCTTATTTGCGGAAGAATTTTTAACCGAAGCACGGAAGGGAATAGGGGAAAGCACCATGTTTCCGTAGCTTGCGTAGATTGCTTCAACAACCGCCTTGCTGACCTGAATATTCATTGCCATTGTCGGGAGAATCAGAACGTCCTCGCCGATATTTGCGGTAGGCTTCATGCGAAGCAGCGTTTTGAGCATTTTATCGGTTCCCTGATAAGGTATCGGGTCAGCCTGCACGGTTATCAGAAGGATATCCGAACAGATCACCGCGTTGGTAATTCGTAAATCGAGCGACGGGCAGCAGTCGATGATGATATAGTCGTATTTTGTGAAGTACCCATCAGAAAAGATACGGGAAAAGACGGTTGTTTCGTCCGTCTGGTCAGCCTTGAGTGTTGTAACGGCTCCCGCGAGCATCGGCGTCGCGGGAATATAGTCAAGGTTAAGCTTGTTGTTGTGTCTGATGAAGTCATCGTGATTGACAGGAAACTGAGCAACCGTCTGATAGATCAGCTCCGCGATGGTAGGTTTGCCGTCAAAACAGAAGTCAAGCCAGTTGGTGAGGTGGGTTTGGCTGTCAATATCAACGAGCAGCACTTTTTTTCCTCTGAGGGAAAGCCCTGCGGCAATGTTGATCGCCGAGGTCGTTTTCGCCACGCCGCCTTTTTCATTGGCTATGGTGATGATAGTAGGTTTTTTGTTCTTGTCCATTTAATCTTATCCTTTCTTTACTGAGTGGACAATTTGTCCACTTGTTTATTTGAATGTGCAGTCTTTCCGTTTGATGTCCAATAGAAAAACAACACAAGTTTGTGAGAAATTAGCGCAAAATAAAAAAGCCGATTACATTTTAGCAATCGTACAATCATTTCCAGTATATTATATTTTCTCAATGTCAAGGTCTGACTTGATGTAATTATCGAATTTTTGAATGTTCAGTTTCTGAAATTGTTTATCGAGATGTGTGTAGATATCTAAGGTAATCGTAATGTTGCTATGTCCCAGCAGTTGAGATGCTGTTTTCACGTCAACGCCGGATATATATAATAGGGTAGCGTATGTGTGCCGTAATTGGTGTGGGGTAAACGCCGCGATAACCTGCGGTGTTTTGGTAGGCGCGTATTTGCTTTCGGGTACGGTTCCGTTTTCCGCGCATTTTTTTACGTAGCAGTTGTAGTTGATTTCATTCTGGTAGCTTGTCCATAAGGTTTTCCATTGAGTAGGTGTCTGAATTGTCCCTGAGCGGTTGGGAGCCACAAGATAAGAGGTTGCAATGGATTTTTGCTTGCTCAGCCACGCCCCTAAGTTTTTGGGTATGGTAACGCGTCGGGTTTCCCCGTTCTTTGTGCCGTCGGAAACGATATATTTGTTACCGCTTATCCGCTGCAATCGCTTGTTTACCGAGACAATGTAGTTTTCCAAATCTATGTCGTTCCATTCCAAAGCGAGGATTTCGCCTGTTCTCAAACCCATGAACATCATAATTACGGCGGCGATTTTTGCGCGGTGATCAGTTTCTATAACTAATTGCTGTTGCTCTGAATTGATAGCGTTAACTGTCTTTTTCGGTGCGTTCTTCGGTATTGATTGTTTTTTATTTTTGGCAGGATTTTTATACATAACCTCATTTTCGATTGCGAAATCGAAAATTCTAACAGCACAGTTGATAATATTGCCAAGCAGTTTTTTTGAAGAAGGTTTGTTGGTATTGGGATTGCAAATATACAGCTGTTGAATCAGTACATCAATATCATAAGGTTTAATATTTACCACAAGCTGATTACCAAAAGCGTTATTAAGGTGCTTAACATAGCTTTCTAAATTGCTTTTGTATGTATAGGTGACACCCAACGTCGCTTGTTGCAACCAAAGCTCTGAAAGTGCATTGAATTTTATTCTCTTGTTCATATGGGTACCTCTTTGCAAAAAATATCGAAACCTTATTGTAATATTTTTTGCAAAAAAATTCAACAAATAACTCTCAGTCTCATAACCCGAAGGTCGTTGGTTCAAATCCGGCTCCCGCAACCAAGTTTTAAGTGAAGCGATTTAGGCGGCGTGTCAGTTGCTTAAATCGCTTGGCTTAAATTATTATATGGGTAAGTGTATAGTTGGGTATAGGTGATACAGAGTATATCTTTTCCTGAAGCAAGAGGAGTGGACAATTTCTCCGTGAATCGCACTACTGCATTCTCCTGCGTTTACTTCGTATTCGGCAGAACCGCGTCACCGCAGCTCTTACAGGTCAGGTAGCAACACTTGTGGAAGAAGTGTTGGCTCGCTCGCTTTAGCTGCTGACGCGCTAAAGGTTGTGGCGCATTTAATCGGAGTACCGCACTCTTAGATTTACGGCAAAAGCTTTTTACCGTATCCGGGGTCTGACTTTTGTATTTTCATCTGTCCTATACTATTCAATTGTAACTGATGAAAAGAAAACCCGTGTCCGCAAGCCGCCAAGCAAAACAGACACAGGTGTGTTGACAAAAAAACTGAAATCGGGTATAATATACCTGATTAAGTCTTAACGTCACTCAGCAGTGCCAATGCTTTGTTGACGGGCAATCAGACTGATTGCGAGTCGGTCTGATTGCTTTGGACTTAGACTTTTAAATCCATCAAGATTATTATATATTATTTGTAAAAGGTTGTCAATGGTTTTGACAATCTTTATTTTTTTCTTTGAAAATCCCCCACAGAAGAACAAAAAATGATTTACAGCTCCAAAATCTGCTTTACCAGAGCCTTTGTTTCTTCCAAGGTAAACGGTCTGATAATGTCATTCTCGGTGTTCCAACAGCTTGCGCTGTCCTCGAACACGCCCGAGCTTCTGACCTTTTCTTTCAGCTCTCCGATCGCCGTGAGCCTGTTTTCGGTTTGCCTGTATTCTTCCATACTCATAATAACCTGTGCCATAGCGTTCTCCTTTTGCGGTCAAGTGGACAAATTGTCCACTTTAACCGTATTGGTATCACAGTCATAGCTGATAACGATTCTTTTGCCGTCAGGAGCTGTTGCGCTCAATGCGTAATCGTTCAGCCAATCATAATCTGACAATGAATCGATTCCGTTTTCGAAGTTGAGATAGATGTAATCCCAAATCACGGCAACAGCCTTTTCCTTGAGGTTAAACCGCTCGACTGCTTCTGTTGCTTCTTCCAAGGTAAAATGCGCCCTGCGCGTTGTGTAGAAATCCACTTCGTCAACGAATCCTGTAAACCCATTCTCGTATTTGACTTCGGCTTGTGTGTAATGATTATCCTCGTAGTGCTGCATAGCAGTTACCGTTACCTTTTCGATAACCTTCCTTTTGTCAGCTGCTTCATAGGAAGTGAGATAAAGCGTATCGCCAACCTTACAGGGCAACGGCTCTGTCTGCGCTGACTTCATGCCAAGCTGTTCAAGCTGTTCCGACAGCTCCGCAAAGCGTTTGGTGCAGTATTCTCTCTGCATTTCATACTCAGACTTCAATTTTGACTTTGCGTAAAGGTAAG
Source organism: Eubacteriales bacterium (assembly GCA_045121315.1). Lineage (GTDB taxonomy): Bacteria > Bacillota > Clostridia > Oscillospirales > CAG-272 > UMGS731. The sequence goes on along the minus strand of JBGVFW010000281.1, from coordinate 12,486 downwards.
CAAAGTATAAGATTTCTCCTTGTGTCATTTTATTGTTCCTTTCTGCCCGTCACGCCGATAGCGCAGCGGTATTTGTTATATCATATCACCGTCGAATCCGTAGCCTTCAAGGAATGATTTGATGTCATGATAGCCGTGCTCTGTAGAATAGTCCCATTCCATTGTACCGTCGTCGTTCTTGTGACAACCGTAAGCCAATAGGGTAAAGCCGCTTGTCACGTTGATAAACATAGCCGAACAGTCCTTTTTTCCCTTCGCCAAGCAGAAATAGGTAGAGCCGTTGCGGTTGAGATATTTCCGTCCTGCCTTTGGTTGAAAATAACGTCTTTCTATCATGTGAAATGCTCCTTTCGAATCCTGCCGAGGGCAGAAGTGGACAATTTGTCCACTTTCATACCCGCAGAAGAAAGATTAACAATAATACTTGCGCAGCTCACCGTCGTACATTTCGTAGAACCAACCTGCGCAGTCAAACCGAACGTAATTAAAATCCGTCGCGTTATAGAGCGGTTTGCGCTCTGTTTCTCCCACCAAGCGTAAACGGCGGCTGTTTGTGTCGATTTCGTATTTCCCGACCGTCCGAACGACAGTGACTTTTTCTTTATCAAAGCCAAATTCCTCGCAGACAAGGGCGACCGCTTCATCGTCAGTCAGCTCCCGCGTGGAGCCGCAATGTAACAGATCGTCGTAGCTTTTCTGAGGGACGTTGTTCTTATCATCATACGTTATCCAGTTTTCAGCCATATTCATTTCCTTTCTGCCCGTCGTGCCGATAGCGCAGCCGATTGTTTATTCTCTTCCAAAATCATCTATACAGTATTGATAATACCGACAGCACAAGCAACATCTTTTGCAACCCTTGTGCGGTCTGAGCCAGTGAAATAATCTTTTAAGTATTTCGCTTACCTCCTTAACTTTCTGTATATATTATAGCACTAATACTAGTGCGCTTCAATTCGCTTTTCGCACAAATTATAGTGTGAATTTCTGTACAAAATGACACTATTACTGGTGATTTCCGCAAAATATATATTATCACTTGAATTAGTGTGAGTGTTATGCTATAATTTTGTAAAGGTGGTGAAACAAATGCCGATTAAATATGATAAAATGCTAAAGATATTTGAAGAAAAACAGATTACAGCATATACAATGCGCATTAACAACGTTATTGGTCAAGCAACCTATAGAAAAATCTTAGAGGGCGGACACATTGATACACGTTCTATAGCAAAACTTTGTTCTTTCCTAAACTGTCAGCCCGGGGATATTCTTGAATACGTCCCTGACGACGAGGAAAAATAAAAGTGGACAATTTGTCCACCTGAACATATAGCATATAATAATATTGACTAGAAATGGAAAAGGAGTGTATTTTATGAGTAGTTATTTATTGACCGCAAAAACTGAGGTTTTATACGAAAAGACGTTTGGCATTCTTGCTAAGTACACTAACTACTTGAATAGCACAAAAGAGCCATTAGACTGCATAAGAGTTTTGGCTGAAAAATTAGCCGAATATCCTCCGCAAATCGTTGATTGTTCTGATGAAGTGACTTTTAATCGACTCGAAAGAAATATAAATGAATACAAAAGGATAATTGAGAATGTTAATTCTCCTTTTGCAGTAGGTGCATAATGTTTGAATATTCTAATGCGCAGTTTTTTGAACAATATTCAGCAATCAAACATTGGGTTACAAAAATGCACTCAAAAACAGTCAACCCAACTGCTTTTATCCTGGGCGGTCAACCCGGCGCAGGAAAAACAGTGCTTCAAAAACAAATAAGAAATAATAATAAAAATATTATCATAATAAACGCCGACTCATTTCGCGAATTTCATCCGTACTTTGATGAAATTCAATATATGTACGGCAATGAATCTCCAAAATATACCCAACCTTTTATTAACCGCGTTACAGAACGGCTTATTGATGAATTAAGTGCCGAGAAATACAATCTAATTATCGAAGGGACTTTACGAACTGCGAATGTTCCAATAAGCTCCTGTAAAATGCTAAAAGAAAAAGGTTATCGGGTTGAGCTTCATATTATGGCTGTAAAAAGCCAAATTTCATATGAAAGTACGATTTTGAGATATGAAAATGCTATTGCTCAAGGTGAAATCCCCCGTGCAACCGCCAAAGCACATCACGACATGGTAGCGGACGCTATTGCCGATAATTTAGACGCCATTGAAAAAGCAGGAGCGTTTGATTCGATAAAGCTATTTAACCGCAACGGCGATTGTTTATACCCTGCTGTTGGCTGTTCATCAGCATCCGAGGTTGAGAGCAGAACTCTCAACGGTTGGTGGACGATTGACGAAACAGAGCAGTTAAAAGAAATTGTCACTGCCGTGAGCGATTTAAAAGCGGCACGGAACGCCGAGGATCTCACCTCTTATCGGCAACACGCAAAGGAAGTTATCACTTTTGCCGAAAGTAATCGGTATCGTTACATAAAGGTAAGCCGCGAGCAAGCCGATCAGCTTCGCCGAGCAGGAATATCTGTTGAGGGGAATACTGAAAAAAACGAAATCAGCGTTATCAGGATTCCACCTACACAGTCATCAAAAGCCGAGAAAATATTATATCAAAATCCTAATGTACCCAAAAAATAAAAGTGGACAATTTGTCCACTTTGCGGTAACGTAGTATTGAATTGAGGTGATTACACAATGATAACTAAGACAAGCGGCGATTATCTTACAAACAGAGGTTGGTTATCAGATATTATTAACGGAGATAATTATATTCTATGCTGCGGTTCTGCGCTTGAGTTTCTGCAAATGTTTGTTGGCTATGTCAACGAAAAGGAAATTGATGTTTATGCGAGAGTTAAGGGAGAATATGATAATATTAATTATCGGATAGTTGAAAGCTTTGATGATATTGATTATTTCAAAAAGGGTAATACGCTCTGTACAACCTTTACTCAGACCATCAACGATATGCTTGCCGATTTTGAACATACCGACGAGCTTGCCCTCACCGAAGCGCTCTGTAATTATTACTACGAAAACGGCGAAACCTTTGACGGATTGTTTATCAAGCCTGAAAATCAAACAGCTTTTGAAAATATAAAGACATCGGCAATTGAGTATTGTGTAGGGGCGTAAACTTATGACAGAAAAAGAAAAAACAATGTACAGTTTTATTTCTGAATTGTCCAAAAGCCAGTTCCCGATTATAATAAAAGGAGCTGCACAAATGCAACTCCTTGATGAAGTGGACAAATTGTCCACTTGAAACAAAAAGCTGTGAAACGAAATCTATTTCCGTTTCACAGCTTTTCTTTTCATTGGTTTTATTGCGTTGAAATCAGGCTTAAAAATTTTGATTGAACAGCTCTGATTCTCAAATAATTAAGTGTTTTCTGCCATTGGCACACTTATAGCCAACCCACCAATAGACTTCCCGTCACAGGTGACAGTCCCCCATAACGCTTAAACTGTCCTCGTTTTTATTTTAAGTCGTAAGACCGTACGACAAGCCAATTCGGGCAATTATGGTTGGTTCCCTACTATGCAACCTACAGTTTTTTTATGCTACACTGTTTCGCATATATTATTATACTTAATAATACGCAATTGTCAACAATTTTCTATTCAACGCAAAGGCGGCATTAAATCTTCTGCAATATCAAGCAAGCGTTGATTTCTACATTTCTTACTTTTGTCGCTGTTAATGAGATTCATAAAATAGGTTTCATCAAATTCTATCGGCTTCTCATAAATAGTTTTACGGTTTATTAGGTCATCTATATAAAACCACATTGATTCTTTTAATACATTACCATCGTCAGCACGAAAACCATATTTGGCAAATCTAAACTCAAACCTAAAAAACTTATTTCCCCTAATAACAGCATAATCCGGATTATTTTTATCAGAAATGCTAAGGTTGACGCTTTTATGACTTTTTAGCACAAAATATAGTTCGGATTCTTTTTTTACAGACTGACCGAACGGATTGTTATGACACATTCCGAAATACGCAAAAAGATACGGTAAATTCACTTCGGTTAATCTCGGTGAACAGTAATATTTATTTACCAAATACTGTTTTAAAACATTCGACCAGAAATTAGTAGAGCATCTAATATCCAATGCTTTAGAAATAATATACACCGTCCTGTCAAATTGACATTTGAGCAGTTCATATAACTCAACAATATCCTCGGTAATTTCAGGCAGTAATTCATCTTCATCTATTTCTCTGCGCATCTGATGAACGGCATAAGGACAATAATTGTATTTGTTTTGATTCCAAGCGGCAAGTCCGTCTACAGTTTTTCCTGTGTGCCTACCATAAGGAGCGACGGTTGTTCTTTTGGCTATTCCAATAATTTGAATAGGGTTTAAGCAAGAAGGGCATATTGCGTACTGCGAAACAGATTTATCAGAATGTACCTTTTCAAAAGGGTATTTATGTTCCGTGACTTCATTGAAAATTTTCGGAGTGATTTCTTCATTGAAAATTTTCGGAGTGATTTCGTATCTTTCAGCCAATCGAGATGATTTTATTTTGAAGTATTTCATTGTAATTCCCTTAAAAATCTATTATCTGAATAATGGATTTCTTCATTTTCAGAAAATGCCGTTCCGTAAGCGTGATCCACATCGCTAAGCCAGCTTATCGGAAGTTTGGGAAGATTACCCTCGCTGATTGCAAAAGCAATGCACTCCAAAACTGTTGTCAGTCCTAATGAAAATTCCTGACCATGACTGTCACGCAGCATATACACGATTTCCTCAAAACAGTTGTCACACACAATCTGTTCGGCATTTTCAACCTCTGCTCTGTTAAAAAATATTTCTTTTAGTTCTTTTTCTTTCATTACATTTTCCTCCATTATATCATTTGGGTTATATTTTGTCTATGTTGCAAGTGGACAATTTGTCCACATAGAAAAAGCTGTGAAACAAACTTTTCCATTTCGTTTCACAGCTTATGTTATTTGTCCGTTATAATTTTCTTTGTTTTCGTCTAACCACTTTATAAAATCTTCTTCTGTTATTTCGCCTTTTTGACATTGGTCACGAATGGCACGGGCTTTTTTTGACCAAATGGCAACTTGTTCTGTTGTCACCTGCTTTCTCTTTCTTTTGCGCTGCTGTTCGTTATAATATTTAACAAATATTTTCTGAATTTTACGGTCATAGTCTGATTTCATCCAACCATCTACTCGTTCAGCGACAATCTCACGACAGGATTTTCCAAAACTATCTTTATAATCGCAGTAGACAACATTGCGACCATGTTTAAAGTTTGCAAAAATCCTGTGACATCTTTTGCAACGAATCACCCACAATTTTTTGTACGCAATTCTTTGGCGTGCCTTTAGAATGACGTAAAACACAATGTCGCTAAAATGTTCGGGATATAAAACCTCGATCAGATCACCTTGTCTATTCTCCATCGCTACGCGCAGCGTAGGAATAGCTGTGTATAGTGCTCGGTCGTCAAGCTCCTGTTCGCCTGCCCAATACAGGAAGATATTGCGAGTATACAAGCCTAATGCACTTCGGGATAACATACCGTCATCATTGACAAGTTTGAGCACGTTTTCGCAAAAAGGCTGTGTGAGCGTGTTTACACACTCTCCGTCCTCCCATACCTCCAAATATTCCAAATTATCTATGATATAAAATTTAAAATACATTTTCAGTTTACCGGCTTTCTCTGATTTATGGTTCTGTATAGTTATCTTTGTTTTCGTCTAACCACTTGATAAAATCTTCTTCCGTTATTTCGCCTGCAATACAAGTATCGCGGACTTTTCGAGCAATCTTTGACCATGTGGAAAGTTGATCTTTTGAAATATCTCGCTTTTGCAGTTTTCTTCTCTGTGAATTGTAATATCTTATAAATGTTCTTTGGATTCTCTTTTCTTCTTCAGATTTACTCCAACCCTCGAAAGAGCATAAAACTATGTCGTGGCAGGAATATCCGTTGCTATCCTTGTGATTGCAATAAAAAACACTTCTTCCTTGTTTATGGTTTGCGAAAATTCTGTTACACCTTTTGCATCTAATTATCCATAATCGTTTGTCTGCAATTTTTCGATTAGCCTTGATTATCTCGTAAAAAAGTATTTCATTAAAATGCTCAGGACATAAAACCTCGATTAGCTCCCCTTGTCTATTCTCCATCGCAACGTGCAGCGAGAAGGAGGAGATAGCTGTGTACAGTGCTCGGTCATCAAGTTTCTGTTCGCCTGCCCAATACAGGAAGATATTGCGAGCATACAAGCCTAATTCGCTTCGGGATAACATACCGTCATCATTGACAAGTTTGAGCACGTTTTCGCAAAACGGCTGCGTGATAGTGTTTATACACTGTCCGTCCTTCCATACTTCCAAATATTCCAAATTATCAATGATAAAAAATTTATACTGCATATTTTCTCCTTCGGACAATTTGTCCACTTTTACAGCGAATAATTCCTGATTGCTTCGTCACTGTTCTCCGCGTCGTGCGTGACAAAGCGGCGGTCAACGTAGCCGAACGTACAGTCCTGTCCGTTGCCGTTGTAATTGTTCAGATATATATCAAAGCGTTCGTTGTTCCTGATATTCTCGAAATGGTAAACGCATTTGTCCGGCGAAACGCCCAAAAGCGCGTAATCGAACAGGTTATTTAGCCGCTTATGCACATACCATTCCTCTGATAACAGCGAAATAACCTTGCGCATATCCTCCGAAGCGTCAAAGCTGCGTAGCTGCTGCTTTAATTCTACCGCGTCGGTATTGCTTACCAACAAGTAGGCGGTGATTGTATTGATGTTTGTATTGATGTTTGTATTGATGTTCATCTGTAAACCTTCTTTCTGAATTTTGATTTCCAACAGAAAAGAAAAAAGTCAGTTGATATGCGGCTTTTGGCGCGGCGTTGTTCGGCGGCGCTGCCGGCGGCGCGAGACTTGATTTGATTCGTTTTTCTCAACTCGGCGGCGGTTTTGCCCGGATTCGAGCAAGGCGCAGTTGTTTCAGTTTCGTTAAAAAACCTTGCCCTAAGTACCATCTATACTCTAAGTATAGCTGTAATCTTTTTCTTTCCCTGTTGGTATTAAAAGTGGGTACTAACAATGAGCTGAATATTTTTGGACTACCCCTTAAATCAAAAAAATATATACGTAGGGTATTGACTTTTTTTGATTTATGATTTAATATGTACTTGATTGATGAATATACGCAAGTAATATTTGCGTGGGAGAAGTCGAGGGCTAAACGGCTTCTCCTTTTTCTTTTTCTTCTTATTCTCGGCGGCTTCAGAGCAATTACCTTGTAATGATTGTCTGAATAGCTGCCGTCTTTTTTTCTCACCCTGTATTTCTTTAACAGCCCCAGCACAATAAGCTCTTTCACAGTCTGTATGACCGCAGAACGCTTCAAATGCAGAGCAGAGCAAATATCATTATAGCTGTTCCAAAAACGCTTAGAACGGCTGTCAGCGCACTTACAGCAGTACAGATACATTCTTGTCTGCGCCGCAGTCAGATGATACTTGAAAAATCTTCTGTTCACAAAGAAATAAGCCCGACCTCTGATCACCGGAATCGTGTAAACAAAAGAGCCGAGCTTTTTATAGTCATCATAATATCTGTCAATACGTTCAATATATCCAAGCAGGAGCAGCTTGTTGATTGCCTTGCTCACGGTTGCAGTTGTTTTAAGCCCGCAGAGCGAAGCAATGGTTTTTTGATTGACCTTGACATATTTCCTGCCCTTGTAAACAGAGCGGCTACGCAGACTGTAAACGGCTGCTAAGACCATCAGCTCCGTCGCGTTCAGCGGCGCTGAAAAAATATCGTTGGGCATTTTGAACAGGTCGTTATGTCTGCGCTTCATGGTTTCACTTCCTTTACTTTTTTGATACAGATGAAGCTATAAGCCTGCTTTGAACTATCGCTTGCAAATCCTCATTAAAATCTTTGTGTGCAGGGATTTCCGTGCTTACTTTAAATCCCTTTGCTTCCCACTTAGGAATATATAAATCTCTTGCCTTTTGACCGCCTTTGTCGTTGTCATAGCAAAAGCAGATTTCCTCTACCTCCGGATAGTCGCTGATGAAACGCTCCAAGGGAACGTCGTTGTTGCCGCCGCAGGAAATTCTGGTAGCGTTCAGCCATTCGCGCGGATTGCCTGCGGCGATATTAGCTAACGTCGCATGTGATAATGCGTCAATCGGAGATTCAAAAACGTATATTCTCTGCTTGTTAAATCCCTTGAGATAGAAGCTGTTTTCCTTGTCGGAACCCTCTGCGTCATAACGAAAAACACGGTTCGTTACGGTAGAGCGTATTGCGCCGTATACAGCTTTTCCTGCTTTATTGTAGCCAACAAAAACACAGTTGCCGTTTACATCTTCATAAATGAATTTTTTGTGCATCAGCGTTGTGACTATTTTGGGGTCAAGACACCGCGTCAACGTTAGATATGCAAACGCACGTTTGTATTTCCCCTGCGTTTTTGCAGGAAGATTCAGCGGCTTTCTCTCGGTGACGGTAGGCTGAACCGGTGCAAATGTATAGGATTGCCGTTCTGACTGCGTAGGGTTAATGACAATCTCCAAAGCCTTTGCATACGTTACATTCTCCACTTTTCTGACAAACTCAATCACGTCACCGCCGCCCATACACCGGCTGTTCCAATACCACGTCCGTTCATCAGCTTTCACCACAAGGCTGTTGTGTTCTCGGCAACGATAACCCCTTCCGTCCGGCTTGAACGTCAGTCCGTAATTACGCTGTAAATAATCAATCGTTGAGATATTGTGCGCATTTTGCTTTTCTTCATTTGTAAAAATCCACATCTGTTTTTTCTTGTAGTAATACATCAGCGATTCTCCTTGTCGATTTTTTTGATTTTTCTTTGGTAGCGCCACAAAAGATTGACAAAAAATATTGCCGGAAGGATATTGATCAGAATTGTCTTATCACTGCCGACGACAACAAATAGGAACGTGTTGACAGCTATCGCTGTTAAAACAAAAAGCACCATTGCCTTGATTGGTAATGGTGCTTTCACTTTATAGTGTATGATATATCCCTCATTGGCTCGGTCGATAATTTCCTGACGGTAGACATTAACCGCGATAACAATGTAGGCGTAGAAGATTGCGCAGATAAATACTGTCATTTCTTTTTTCCTTTTTTGGTGTTCGGGAACACAAACTCAATTTTGCCTTTGTCATTTATTTTCAGCGAAGCGTCAAAGGTTTTTCCTGCCTTTGAGGTAAAGCCCTTGATGACGTTCGTGCGCTGAGAATGAATCAGCATTTGAATCTGGTTGTCTGTCAGTTTCTTTTGGCAGAGCGTATACGGAATACTGAACGCGCAGCCATCCTTATATCCTGAGCAAAAGATGTTTGTTTTGCCTTTTACGAGTCGTTTTCCGCATGAAGGACAAATCATTGACTTGTCCACAAAAGCGTCTGAGGACGCGTCACAGACGGCTTTATACCACTTTCGCGTTATATCTTTGACCTTATCAATGAACTGCTGATAATCAGCTCTGCCCTCGGCTATATCGTTCAGCTCCTTTTCCAATTCTCCGGTCATTTCTGCTGACTTCATTTCAGATACAGGCAAAGTGTTTATCAAGAACATGCCCTTTTCAGTAGGATAGATAGTTTTGCCTTTTTTGGCAATATAGTCTCTCGCAAACAGCACCTTGACGGTCGGAACTCTTGTCGCGTCAGTGCCGAGACCTTTCTTTTGCAGTTTCATCAGCGTTCGCGCTTCCTCGTCCTCTAGCTTCTGTCCGGCAAGCTCCATAGCGCTGATAAGCTCCGTTTCCGTGTAGCGCTTCGGCGGTTTCGTTTCGCCTTGCTCAATCCTGATTTCGGCGGTAACTGCTTCACCTTCATGGAGAATCGGCAGAACGTTTTTCTTTTCCGGCATAGCGTCAACCTGATACCACCCCGGAGATGCGATCACACTGCCTTTTGAAATAAAATCCACGCCGCCGACACGCGTGACGACTTTGGTGTTTTCCACTTTTGCAGGTGGGAAAACAATTCTCAATAACGATTTGCAGAGCAGGTCATATAACGCTCTCATATCCTTGTCCTCGATCGCTTCGAGCGACTTCGGAACATAAAGCGTTGGTGTGATTGCAGGGTGAGAGCCGACCTTGCTGTCATCAAAATGGCGGCTAGTAAACTCTTGCCAGGCATCTTTATCCAGAGCATACTCAGCATACTCTGAAATCTCCATGATTTTCTCAATCGTTCGGGCAATTTCCGATTCCATTGCAACCGTCAGATGTTCAGAGTTTGTACGCGGATATGTCATGAGCTTCGCTTCATAGAGCTGCTGCATAACCTGTTCTGCCTTTTTTAACTCCCATCCGAGTTTTTTCCCGCAGGCAACTTGCAGCTGTGTTGAGTTGTGGAGCAGGGGAGCACTGACTTTGCTTTCTTTAACGGTCAGCTCCTTGATAACGCCCTCTCCTTTAGCATTGCTGAGAACGTCGTCAGCCTGTTCTTTGGTATCAAGGTTGCCACCTTGATATTCTCCGCTATAATCGCCGTTTTCTGCGGAGAAATTGCCGACCACTTTGTAAAACGGTGTTTTTGTAAAATTTTTGATTTCATTCTCACGGTTGACAACTAACGCGAGCGTCGGCGTTTGCACTCTGCCGCAAGCGAGAACGCCGTTGTGATTGCTGAATTTTTCCGTCATTGCAACAGTGATATTCATGCCAAACAGCCAATCGGCGGCTGATCGAGCACGTCCGGCAAGTTGTAAGCCCTGCATTTCCTCGCTGCTTCTGAGGTGAGAAAAAGCATAGCGGATTTTCTCATTCGTCAAGTCCTCAATCCACACACGTTTCCAAGGCTTGACGCAGCCCATCATCTGAAAGACGTAGGCAAAGATTAACTCTCCTTCTCTGTCCGCGTCCGTCGCGTTAATCAGCCAATCGGCTTTGTCAAAAAACTGTTTAGCGTACAGATAACAGCCTTCCGTGTCGGCTTTGACCTGAAGCCTGAATGTTTCGGGAATACAGGGATATGCCTGCAAATCCCATTTTTGAAACTGAGCGCCATAAGCAACCGGATTCTCCGGCTTTACCAAATGTCCCTGACCGTGAACAATAACGGCGCTCTCACCGTTAAACGAAAACTCCCAGTGACCGATTCTCTTGTCCTTTGGGTTTTCAATTCGTTTTCCTGCTCCCAATGCTCCGGCGATCTCTTTTGCCAGACTAGCTTTCTCTGCGTAAATGACTACCATTGTTTTTTCCTCATTTCACATTATATGTACAGGTATAGATTTTGCCTGTATGATTGTCCTTTGCCGTTACGATAGTTTGACCGGACGATCTCGCCCGGAGGGACAGCTGATTGCACGAATGAGAAACAATGTACGGCAAATTATTACTCATGTTCCATGTAACACTATTCGCGCCATAAAGCGTGATCGTGACAGTCTGACCGGTTGACACGTTGTATTCCGTTGCCGAAAGATGAACGTCGGCGCTGTTGTCATGTGCCGACACTTTTATGGAGCATGTTGCAGATTTTCCGTTTGCGGCTCTCGCGGTTATCGTTGCGGAACCGGCACGGTGCGCAACAAGATAGCCATTGCTGACACTGACAACGGAAGAATTTGAAGTGCTCCATGAAAGGCTCTGATTAGCTGTTGCAGGACTGACAGTTGCGCTCAGTTGCAAAGTGTCGCCTACACTCATTGATTTGGAGCTGTAGGACAGCTTTACGCTGCTGACCTCATTGTTTCCGGCATTGTAATAACCGCCGCCGTCATTATAGGAAACAATCGGATCTCCGCCAATATAACTATTCTGCTTTTGACGGTTATCAGCGTTTCCTGAGTTACCGTTATTTACTGAATCGCTTTTGCTTTCTTGACTGACTGCACTTCTTTCAGGCGCATGGTTTTCCGTTTGCTGTTCTGTATTCTCCGGACGTTCCACAGTGCTCGCTTTTGGCGGCGCTTTCGTTACAACTTCCGTAGTTGGTTGGACGGTAGGTCTATGTGTTGTAGGCTGCGCTGTCGTCTGAATACTCGTTGTCGGCTCTGCAATCGCAGCGGAAACAAGCTGCTCCGCTGCTGAGTAAAGCCCCTGAGAATTCGACGATGGTGCGGTGGTTGTTTCCACAACCACCGCTTCATCCGGCGTTGCCGCGTCCGCGACGCTGTTTCTTCCTGCTTTGATTATCAATGCTGCTACAATCGCCATAATAGCAACAGCACCGACCGCAATAGCAACTATGACAGGATTGAATTGGTTTTTTCGCGACCGCCTAATTTTACTTGACTGCACCGAAGTGGACAAATTGTCCACTCTTGAACGAAAAATGTTCGGCTGTACGTTTCTCAACTCCTCTGTTGGAGCAGAACCGTCAAAATCATCATAAGCGGAAGTGCTTGCCGCGATCGCATCGTTACCATTAAAATCAACGCCCTTTGCCATATTGCTCAGAATATCCTGCAACTCAATGCTTGATACCTG
>JBGVFW010000280.1:0-23514 GCA_045121315.1 Eubacteriales bacterium | reverse complement strand
GTTCTTTACGAACACCCCGAAGCAGACTTCCTTGATATGGCTATGCGCTTCATCGATATCAGAAAGAGAACATATATGTTCCCCAAAATGGGCGAAAAAGCATACTTCGTTGCTATTCCTACATCCGCAGGTACAGGTTCCGAAGTTACACCTTTCGCTGTTATCACAGATGAAACAACAGGCGTAAAATACCCTCTTGCAGACTACGAACTTATGCCTAACATGGCTATCGTTGACGCTGACATGATGATGAACGCTCCTAAGGGTCTTACATCCGCTTCCGGTATTGACGCCGTAACACACGCTCTCGAAGCTTACGCTTCCATCATGGCAACGGATTACACAGACGGTCTTGCTCTTCGTTCCCTCAAGATGATCTTCGACTACTTGCCTCGCGCATACGACGACGGTGCAAACGACCCCGTTGCTCGTGAAAAGATGGCTAACGCTGCTACAATGGCAGGTATGGCGTTCGCAAACGCATTCCTCGGTGTATGTCACTCCATGGCTCACAAACTCGGTGCGTTCCATCACCTCCCTCACGGTGTAGCTAACGCTCTTATGATCGACGAAGTTCTTCGCTTCAACGCTGTGGAAGCTCCCACAAAGATGGGTACATTCTCCCAGTACGATCATCCTCATACTCTCGCTCGTTATGCGGAAGTTGCTGATTACCTCGGCGCTAAGGGCAACACGGACGAAGAAAAACTCGAATCTCTTATCAAGATGATCGATGACCTCAAAGCAAGAGTTGGCATCAAGCCCACTATCCGTGATTACGTTCCCGACGAAGCAGACTTCCTTGCTCGCCTCGACGAAATGACAGAGCAGGCGTTCGACGACCAGTGCACAGGCGCTAACCCGCGCTACCCGCTCATGAGCGAAATCAAGCAGATGTACCTCAACGCATACTACGGCAAATAATTCAATAAATTTTAAATAGACACAATTAGAAAGGGGAATATATTTATGAGTATTCAGGCTGATAAAATCATAGCAGTTCGCACATCCAAAACTATCTATCGCGACGGAGATACGGTTATTAAAGTTTTTGATGAAGGCTATTCTAAATCCGAAGTTCTTAACGAAGCGCTTAACCAGGCGAGAGCGGAAGAAACAAACCTTCCTATCCCGAAGATCCTTGAAGTTATGAAGCTCGACGGCAAATGGGCGATTCGTTCCGAATACATCCCCGGCAAAACATTGCAGCAGCTTATGGAAGAAAACCCTGATAAGAAAGAAGAATACATGAACCTCTTTGTAGACCTTCAGATCGAAGTTCACTCCAAAAAAGCTCCTCTTATGAACAAACTCAAAGATAAGATGGACAGAAAGATTAGTGAAACCGATTTTGACGCTACAACGAGATACGAGCTTCACGAAAGACTCGAAGGTATGCCCAAACACAAGAAGGTTTGCCACGGTGACTTCAACCCTTCCAACATCATCATCACTCCCGAAGGCAACCCCTATATTCTTGACTGGGCTCACGCAACACAGGGCAACGCTTCCGCAGACGTTGCAAGAACATACCTTCTTTTCAACCTTAACGGTGACAAAGAAGGTGCAGAATTGTACCTCAACTTGTTTTGCAAAAAGACAGACACGGCCAAACAGTACGTTCAGAAATGGCTTCCTATCGTTGCCGCTTCTCAGTCTGTTAAAGGTCATGTTGATGAACGCGAATTCCTCCTTCCCTGGGTAAACGTTGTTGAATTTGAATAATAAATTAGGGAGATTGATATAATGGTAAACATCACGATTTGCATAGGCAGTTCTTGTCATTTGAAGGGTTCTCGCAAAGTCGTTGAACAGCTCCAAACCCTTGTTGCGGAAAAGAATTTGAAAGACGAAGTTTCTCTTTCCGGTACTTTCTGCTTGGGTAAATGTGAAACAGGCGTAAGCGTGATGGTAGATGGAGAATATTTCTCCGTTTCCCCCGAAACGGTAAACGAATTTTTCGAAAAAACCGTTTTACCTCGCTTGAATTAAAGAAATTTCTTTAATCGAAAGGGGTAAAACATGGCGGAAGTTTTAAGACTTAAAAAATCTAATTGCAAAAATTGTTATAAATGCATTCGCCACTGCCCTGTAAAAGCGATACGGTTTTCCGGAAACCAGGCTCACATTGTGAATGAGGATTGTATCCTTTGCGGCAATTGCTTTGTGGTTTGCCCGCAAAACGCAAAAGAAATCGTAGATACTACGGAATATGTCAACGTTCTCTTGTCCGAAAACGAAAAAGTTATCGCGTCAATAGCCCCTTCTTTCGCCGCCTACTTTGAAAATACGGGTATAGGCGCTTTGGAAAAAGCGCTCAAAAAGCTCGGTTTCTTCGCGGCGGAGGAAACGGCGATCGGTGCGACGCTCGTTAAGAGAGAATATGAAAAGCTCATAAAAGACGGACAGGAAGAGATTATTATCTCTTCCTGTTGTCATTCTGTGAACTTGCTTGTAAGAAAGTATTACCCGGACCTGCTTAAATATCTGGCTCCCGTGGCAACACCTATGCAGGCACACTGTATGGACATAAAACGCAGATATCCCGATGCGAAAACGGTATTTATCGGTCCGTGCGTTTCGAAAAAAGACGAAGCGGCGGGGCTTGATTCCGTTGACGCGGTGCTCACTTTCGAAGAGCTTTCCTCTATGCTTGAAAAAGCAAAAATCGAGATCGACCCCGCTATCGACCAAAACGAAAAGAGCCGTGCGCGTCTTTTCCCAACGGTCGGAGGCGTTCTCAAAACAATGGACCTTTCCGACAGATCATATACATATCTTACAGTGGACGGTGTGGAAAATTGCAGAGCCGCGCTTGACGATATTGCCGAAGGCAAGATCGGTAAGTGCTTTATAGAAATGTCCGCGTGCGCGGGAAGCTGTATAGGCGGACCTATTATGGATAAATACGGCAAATCCCCCGTAAGCCATTTCAAAGCTGTTGACAGCTATGCGGGAGCGAAGGATTTCGACGTTCCCGAATATGACGGCAGTCTTTACATGAACCGCGGATATATCGGACATGGTTCGATAACTCCCAGCGAAAGCGAAATACGCGAAGTCCTCAAGAAGACGGGCAAGCACAGCCCCGAGGACGAACTTAACTGTGGAACTTGCGGCTATGAAACTTGCCGCGAAAAAGCCATTGCCGTTTGTCAAGGCAAGGCTGACATCAATATGTGCCTGCCTTTCCTTATGGAAAAATCGGAAAGATTTTCTAACAACATTTTGAGCAACACTCCAAACGGCATTATCGTTGTGAACGAGGAGCTTGAAGTGCAGCAGGTGAACAAGTCCGCGATGAAGATGCTCAATATCGCATCCCGTGCTGATGTTTTGGGTGAGCATGTTATGCGTATCGTAGACCCTATTCCTTATATCGAGGCGCTTGACGGTAAGCGTATATTCAACCACCGCGATTATTTTGCGGATTATGAAAAATATATCGAACAGACTATCGTCCATGATAAGACCTCACATACACTCATTGCGATTCTCCGCGACGTAACGGAAGAAGAATCCGCTCGCCGTGCAAGGGAAGAGCTTGTAAATCAAACGGCGCAGATCGCCGATAAAGTGGTTGAAAAGCAGATGCGCATCGTTCAGGAAATCGCGTCTTTGCTCGGTGAAACTGCGGCGGAAACTAAGATTGCGCTCACGAAGCTCAAGGAGTCGATGCCGCATGATGAAGAAGAATAATAATCTTTGTGCCGATATCGGCTACGCCAGCGTAAACCACGAGGGCGAACAGCTTTGCGGCGACCACGTTGAGATTGTGGAAAAAGACGACGAAACCATCATCGTTCTTGCAGATGGTCTTGGCAGCGGCGTTAAAGCCAGTATACTTTCAACTCTTACGGCGAAGATAATTTCCACCATGCTCTCCGAAGGAATGAAGCTTGAGGACACGGTGGAAACCGTTATGGCAACCCTGCCCGTTTGTTCTGTGCGTAAGGTGGCGTATTCCACGTTTACTGTTATACGCATTTTGGGCAACCGCAAAGCAGAGATAATACAATACGATAACCCCGCTTTTATCCTCATGCGCGACGGCGAGAGCATTGAACTGCCGGCAACCCATCTTACCATGTCCGGCAAGGATATTTACAGGTTTGAAACCGCGCTTATGGAGGACGACCTTTTCGTCTTTTTCAGCGACGGCGTGGAACACGCGGGCATTGGCAACTTTTATAACTTCGGTTGGAAGCGCGAGAATATAATCGAGTTTATGAAGGCGTTTTACAGCGTCGGTTTTGCCGCGAAAACGCTTTCCGCGATACTCCTTGACGAATGTTACCGCCTTTACGATGGCAAACCCGCGGACGACGTTACTGTCTGCACGGTTCGTATACGCAAGAGAGTGCCGATGAGCATAGTTATAGGTCCGCCATCCGATCCCAACGATTGCAACAAGATGATGTCGCTCTTTTTTGCAAAAGAGGGCAAGCACATCGTTTGCGGCGGTACGACCTCCACCATCGCGGCTAAGTTTTTGGGCAAACCCATCAAACCCAGCCTTTTCTATGTCGATCCCGAGATACCGCCGACGGCGGAGGTCGAGGGCATCGACCTTGTGACGGAGGGCGTTATCACGATAAACCGCGTTCTTGAATACGCAAAAGCGTATATTGAGGACAACCACACATACACGAACTGGAACACTAAGCAGGACGGAGCTTCTCAGATAGCAAGACTTCTCTTTGAAGAAGCAACGGATATAAACTTTTTTGTGGGCAGGGCGGTAAACCCTGCGCACCAGAACCCCGCTCTGCCGATCAATTTTAACATAAAGATGCGTTTGGTGGACGAGCTTGCGGCTTGTCTTACAAAAATGGGTAAAAAATTAAAAGTTTTATACTTTTAGGAGATATGGTTGTGAGAAAGTTTGATACAAAGGTACAACATCTTAAATATAAGGTATTGCGCGAGGTTGCGCGCCACGCATGGAAAGGCGACCTTCTTGAAAAGATAGTGGATATTCCCAAAGAGATAATTCCCGGAAAAGAATCCACTATGCGTTGCTGTGTTTACAAGGAACGCGCCATTCTTTCCGAGAGAATTAAACTCGCCATGGGTGGCAACAAAAATAATCCCAATGTTATTGAGGTTATAGATATTGCCTGCGATGATTGCCCGACGAGCGGATATGCCGTAACGGATTTTTGCCGAGGCTGTCTTGCACACCGCTGCGAGGATGTTTGTCCGCGCGGCGCCATCACATTCGACGAGCATCAAAAGGCGCATATCGACAAATCTAAGTGTATAAACTGCGGTAAGTGCGCGCAGGCGTGCCCTTATTCCGCTATAATCAATCGCAAAAGACCTTGCGAAAACGCTTGCAAGGTAAAGGCTATCAGCCCCTCAGCTGACGGAAGCGCTTTTATCGACAACAATAAGTGCATTTCCTGCGGCGCGTGCGTTTACCAGTGCCCGTTTGGCGCGGTTACGGATAAATCCTTTATGGTAAACGTTATTGATATGCTCAAAAAGAGCGGGAACAACACGAAATACAAGGTTTATGCTATCGTAGCGCCCAGCATTTCAGGTCAGTTCTCTTATTCTGGTGCAAAGCTAGGTCAGGTCGTTGAGGGTATACGTCAGCTCGGTTTCCATGCTGTTGTGGAAGCGGCGCTCGGTGCGGATATGGTTGCTTTGAAGGAAACGAAGGAGCTTGCAGAAAAAGGATTCCTTACAAGTTCTTGCTGTCCTGCTTTTGTTTCGTTTATTGAAAAGAATTTCCCAATGCTTGTGAAAAATATTTCTCATAATTTTTCACCTATGGTGGAACTTGGAAAATTCATCAAGCAGAGCGATCCCGATTCAAAGATAGTGTTTATCGGACCCTGTACAGCAAAGAAGATGGAATTTCAGCTTGAAAAAGCGCATCCGTACGTTGACAGCGTTATCACTTTTGAAGAACTTCAAGCTCTCTTTGACAGCAGAGATTTTGACATTACGACATTTGCGGAAACTCCACTTGACAACGCCTCCTACTACGGCAGAATTTTCGCCCGCGTAGGCGGTCTTTCCGATGCGGTTACGCAGGCAATCAAAGAGCTTGATATGAAGGATTTCGAACTTCAAGGCGTCGCTTGCGACGGCATTGAGGCGTGCAAGCTTGAACTCCTCAAGGCTTCCAAGGGCAAATCCCCGTATAACTTCATCGAGGGTATGGCTTGCGTAGGCGGCTGTATCGGTGGTGCGGGTTGCCTTACTCACGGTCCCAAAAACAAGACCGAAGTAGACAAATACGGCATGGAAGCGTGCGAAAAAACTATCGGCGAAGCTGTTGGTTTTGTAAATATGCTTCAGAAATAACAGTAATTAAAAACCTCGTGGAAACACGAGGTTTTTAGTTGTCGAGGTATGAAAATAAGATGCTTGATTATGACATATCTTAGAAAACAGAGAAATTGCGAAATTGTTTCCAAGCTGTTAAAAAATATTGACAATATTGTGTCTAATTAGTATTAAGAATTCGTTTTGCGTATTCAAACTAAGTTTTCCTTAAACAAAAAATGACCATTTGGCTATACCTGCGATAAAGCAGGTATAGTGTGTTGCGCTTTGGATGTACTGTATAGAGCAAAATAGCCTTACTCCGAGAACCTTTGATTTGAGCGTTCCAAAAATTTATCTGATTTATCGCTGTTGGGGTTATTTTTGTAGTTGAGAAAGTCAACTTTATTTACCGAAATTTTCACAAGCGGTTTTATAGCAAGTGTCAGCTTGTTTATAGTTGAGTGCGCAAGCGTATATCTTCATATCAGTGAGCGAGAAATCTGACATTTGAAAATCCGTCCCTATACCTGAGCTGCCTATATCAGCGCCGAGACAAAATGTAGCGGCTGCAGGAGCAGAGGAGCTTATTGCGATAGCACCGCTTTTGGCGTCAGAGGCGATAAGGCTTCCGTTTACATAGAGGCAAACATACGTTTTGTCTGCATTTTTGTCATAACGAAATGTCGCAAGAATGTGAGAGAGCTCGGTCTGCGAGGGGACATATCCCGATTTAATATTTGAGTTGGAAGAGCCTATATATGTATAGAGGTAAGGCACGCCCGAGCTTGTGGCGATACCCCAGCCGCCGTTCTGCGTGCCGCAGATAACGCCTTGAGAGCCGGAGGGATTTCTGTTGACGTAAAGACCTTCAACGGAAAAGCCTGCTTCGCTGTTATAGAACTGAGAAATATTATCTGCCGAGTAATCCTTGAAGGAAACTGTTGCGTGCTGTCCTTTGGCGGAAACGCTAAGAGAGCTTACAGTACTTGTTCTGCTCGCGAAAGTAAGAGTTTCCATTGTTACGGAAGCGCCAATAAGGTTAACGT
Source organism: Eubacteriales bacterium (assembly GCA_045121315.1). GTDB lineage: Bacteria > Bacillota > Clostridia > Oscillospirales > CAG-272 > UMGS731. The sequence goes on along the minus strand of JBGVFW010000280.1, from coordinate 16,186 downwards.
TAAGTTTGTCTTTTTCATCAATGAGCTCGCCGTTTACAAATTCAAGGTCTGCATATGCTTCGGGAAGGGAAGAATCGAGGTCTGATACCCTGCCTATCTCAAAGGAAGCGGAAATAGTGTTGCTTACTGCATCCCAAGAATCGACTGCCATGATCTCAATGGAATATTCGGAATTCATGGCGATGTTTTCAAGCGTGTAAGTGATCGTGTCCGCCATATCTTCTGCTTGAGGGTGGCGGTAGAAATCGGAAAGATATTTTGAAGAAGTGATAATTTGTCCTGTTTTTTTATCGAGAAGTTTTACAACGTAGTGGTGTATGAGATCATCGTCTGTGCCTGCTTTGAATGTTATTGTTGCGCTGGAAATACCGGAGAGGTCATCTGTTGTTACTTCTATCTTGATATCTGAAGAAAGGACGGGAGCGGTATTGCTGTTTTCGCGCGCTGCCGAATACTGAGAAAGATGTGCATTGGCGGCAAGAGGAGAGCTTAACTCCCAAGCCGTCTTGAATGTGGATCCATTGGAGAAATCCATGCGAGTGATGCGAAGGTTGCCGTTTGTGTCAATCTGCACAAGAAGACCGGAGGAAACGTCGTATGCGTCAAAAGGAACTGTTCCGGAGGCGTTGGAATATCCGCTCTCAATCGCGAGGTAGCGAACGGAACCGCAGCCGAGGGAAGTGAAGGTTGTCTGCATAATGGAACGTTCATCGTTGATGGGAAAGTGGAGATGACCGCCAAACGTTACCACTTGAGGATATTTGGAAAGAGTGTCTGTAAGATAAGTTGTATACCAGTATGTGCCGAGTTGGCTTCCGTAGCAAGTATCTTTAAGCATGGGATGGGTGAAAACGAATATGTATGCGTTGGGGTCTTCGGCTGTGATCTGTGCAAGCGTTTTATCGAGCCATTCGATCGTTTCAGAATAGTATGGGCAGTTGTTGCCGTACTCCTGCGGCTGAACGAATATAAAGTGATAACCGTTTACAACACAGTGGCGGCTTCCGTGAGAAAAGTCGGAATAATCTATATCTGCGGCAAAATATTCATTTCCCATAGCGTTTTTATAGTCTGTAAGAGTGAGGTTGCCGTCATGGTTGCCTGTTGTGAGAAGCACGTTTGTGCCGACGTCGGCTTCCTTAACTATCTTTGCAAAAAGCTCTACCTGAGATGTTTTTGCCGTATCTGCGATGTCGCCCGCGATACAAACGGCGTCAAGACCGTCGGCATCGTCGATAGCGGCGTAAGCTTTGAGCTGCGCGAGAGCGGAGCGGAATTTTTTCTCCGTTTCTTCGTTGCCCGTGATGTGTACGTCGGAAATAGCGGCGAACGAGAGGATTATGTTTTTGTCATCGAACGGCGTTTTCGAGGTCGCCGTGGGGTATACCACGTACGAAGGAACCGTTACTGAGCCTGTGGTTTCTGTCGTTTGAACGGGAGTTTCTGTTGTTGTTTGAGGGTCGGTAGTTGTTGATACGTCGGAACTTGCCGTCGTTGCTTCTGTGGGAACCGTGCTTCCCGTCGGCTCAGTCGTTGTGTCGGTGTTGCCGCCGCAGGAAACGAGCGAGAAGAGCATTATAGTAGCGAGAAGCAGAGAGAATAGTTTTTTCATAAAATCCTCCTTGAATTTTTTTGGTTTCATTGTCAATATTGTACAATAAAAATATGTACTTGTCAACTTATTTCGATATTCACGCATCGAAGTATAACGGAATAATATGGATATATAAATAAACCATGAGAGGTGTATGTATGAATAATATCTATCCGGATTTTTCTGCTTTACTTCGCCGACGTCCCGCGGCTTATGCCAAAATTCGCGGAAGTGGTAATTATCCCAGCATCAATGGAATTGTAAAGTTTTACCCCACGCGCCACGGTACCGTGGTAAGCGCGCAGATTGCGGGGCTTCCTGCGCCCGCGGCAATGTGTGAAAGCCCGATATTTGCTTTTCACATTCACGCCGGCGGTTCTTGCACGGGAAATGTGGAAAATCCTTTTGCCGACGCCGATGGACATTATAACCCACACGATTGCCCACATCCCTACCACGCAGGAGATATGCCGCCGCTTTTCGGAGCCGACGGTATGGCTTTTTCTACGTTTTTGTCCAATAGGTTTGGCGTGAGGGAGATCATCGGCAAGACCGTGATCATTCATGCTCATCCTGACGATTTTCACACACAACCTTCGGGCAACGCGGGCGAAATGATCGCCTGCGGCGAGATAAAGGCGATGTGAGTAAGAAAAAGGTACACTTTTTTGAATAAGTAATTGCGCACTAATTGAGAGTAATTTCGTATATTATAAAAAAGCACTGCTGCTGCAGTGCTTTTTTGGCAGAGAGGGTAGGGGCGGAATTGAACACCTACCAAAACTCCGCCAAAACAAACCAATACCATTTTTGATCCTGTCCTATCACACCGAGCCTTTCATCAGAAGCGAAACGCAGAATGTACCGCCATTCTCTTCAATGGTCATCATGCCATCATGCTGAGCAACGACCTGCTGTACGGAAGCAAGCCCGATACCGTATCCTTCATGTTTGGTAGAGAGATATGTTCCGTCTTCTGTGCGCTTCGGTTCACCGGAACAGGTATTCTCGATCTTGAAAAAGAACACCTTGTTTTCTGTCTTTCCGCGAAGCGTGATCTTCGGAACACGATCGTTGACCGTTGATGCAGCTTCCACAGCGTTTTCCAAAAGGTTGCCGAGTACCACCGAAAGCACGTGGTCAGAGATGGCGATATTGCCGGGAATGTCCACCGATACGTCATAATCTATATGATGGTTTTTAGCCTGTTGGGCGAAATACAGCAACAAAGCGTTGATCGTATAATGCTTACAGAAAACAATCGAGCTATCATCGGGCAGAGATTTTTTGTAGGAGGTCAGATATTCGTGCAACTTGTCGTATTCACCGTTCTGCAAATAAGCATCCATAACGGTAATGTGATGTCTAAGATCGTGCTTGGCTCTCCGTGCTTCATTGATGCGGTCGTTGAGATTCTCATAATGCATCTTCTGCATATTGAGTTGGTAGTTCCTTTCGGAAAGCTCAGCATTTTTCTTCATTTCATCAAGATACCGAATCGTTACCTGATAAATCAGAAGTGCTCCGAGGTTGATAATGAGAAGAAAGACAGAATTTGCCGGCTTCAGCGCCAATTCAAGACTGGAACTCTGTTCTCCAATATAAAAATGATAGAACCAAATAAAATAAAAGATCGCGGGGATCAGCCACAAATAACGAGCTATCGGTTTTGAGGACGCCTTTCCTACCAGCGGAGAAAAAGTCTTTTTGATATAGAAAAACAAAGGGATCAGGCATATGACCTCCACCAATATCATGGCGGCGGATAAGGTCCAACGGTAAGGCTCCTGGGCGTTTTCAGGTGCCAGAAAGCCCTCGATGCATTTGGAACACGCCACAATAAAGTTTGCGGTGTTGGAGAGCATCAGAAGAATGAACAGCGTTTTGCCAAAATGCGCTTTGATGGTCAAAAAATAAAAGGAGGCATAAATAATGGTGCTGGCAGCTGACAGAATGCCCGCATTGACTGTTGAAAATGCCGACAGGACGCCAAGAACCATCTGAACAACGCTGACAAGAACAACCAGCGCCATGGTGCCAGCCTTGGAGAAACGGAACTGCGCGCGAAACGGATAGAGTGCAAGAATGATATATGGCAGAAAATTGAGCAAAGAATACAGTGCAACTTCTCCGATTCGATAAAGCGGAGGCATCAGAGGTTCACCTCACTGCTCATTTTCTGAAACATGAATTTCATATAGGCTTCCTTGGCTTCCTTCAGCTTTCGGCGGACGACATGGATAGTCTGACCGTTGCTCATGATAAACACGCCGTTCTGGAGTTGTGTGACTTCGTAGAAATTCAGAATGATGCCTTTACATGGTGAATAAAAATAGCCATGGGGCAAAAGATGCTTTTCTATCTCTGTGTATGATATGCGGAACCGATGAGACGGCTCGTTTTTGATAGAAACCGTGACCTTATGGTTTGCGTAATCGGCGTACAGAATACTGCGCAGCTTGACGGTATGTCCGTCGGGGAGAGCCGTAATGCGGTTTTCTTCGATTTCCTTAAGATTGAACCGCGCGAGCATTTTTGCCACACCATCGGCAGTAACAGGCTTACGCAGGTAATGTTTGGCTCCCACATCAAAGCTCTCGGAAGCAAATTCATTGCTGGATGTACAGAAAGCCAATCCGACCCGATCGTCTTGCTCCCGTATCCTGTAGGCAACATCAATACCTGTCAGTTGATCCATGTAAATATCCAGAATCACGAGATCATAAAGACCACATTCCCATTCCGCAAGGAAAGCCTCACCGCTGTGGTAGACGGTAATGATATGTGCCGTATCACCAAGTCCGTTCAGCTCCTTATCCACCAAATCATACAAAAATGCGGCGTATGATTCATCATTATCAACAAGTGCCACGCGCATAGTAAATACCCTCCACCCTATAAAAGTTCCATTATTATAGCACATTTTCATGAAAAAATCAAGAATCCCCAGCATTTAATCCAAATATGATCAAACCTACCAATTAAGTCAGATTTTTACCAATCATGTCACCGTGGTTGAAAACAGATGCCATTTGTGATATGATTTCTTACGTTGAATTTATTCTCTGAAAGGAGAACGAGCATTGGAGATTATCATATACGGTACGCAGGAGGACTACAAGACCGTCATCGATCATATGGAAGCTCTGTCTGCATTACAGTACAGAAGAATTGATTGTGTACATGCAAAAAGCTATGATGATTTCCTGCATTTGCTTCACACAAAATGGCACGATCTGGTGATCGTTTTGGCGGATGGTGCCGAAGGCATGGAGGGAATCATTGCTTCCCAGACACTTTGTCCCGATACAATGAGGATATGGATATCTAATGATGAAGGGTTCGGCATACAGGCACATAGAATGAATTGTGCCTACTTTGCGGTCAAACCAATCACGGCAGACACGGTCTTCAAAGTGTGCAGAGCATGTCGGATATGCGGCTGGTGAGATTGGCATCGACATAGAGCAGATAAATGACCTCTCGACCGCAAGAGCATTGCCAATTCTGAAAAACAACGCGATTCACGAAAAGAAAGGCGGAAATGTTCCGAGGATTACCCTGCTTGGGGAGTGCCTGCCGGGAGATGACTATTTGATAGTGTGCGGAGACATATCCAAAGCCTGTCAATCAAATTTATAACGGATCGTTTCATAATTGATCTTATATTAAAATAACTGAAATGGAGAATAAAATCGTGGCAATTTTTAGCAGAAAGAAGATAACCTCTGACGATGAGGTCGAGAAACGCTTACACGAGGTCGATATTACCTGTGCCCAATGTGGCAAAGTACGCAACGGCTGGGATATATACAACCAGCTTTTCGTGTGTCCTGATTGCAAACATTATATGACGGTGGGCTCATGGGAACGCATACATATGGTGCTCGACCACGGTACGTTTGAACCATGGTTTGACAAGATCGAGGAGTGTAATCCTCTCGGTCACAAGGAATACCCCGATAAGCTCGCATCCGCAAGAGAAAAAAGCGGTTGTTCCGAGGCTGTTCTCATGGGCAAAGGAAAAATAGGCGGTTACGACGTTGTGATTGGTGCCTGCGACGCCAACTTCATGATGGGAAGCATGGGCAGAGTGATGGGCGAGAGGATTACAAGAGCATTCGAAAAGGCTACAGAAATGAAGCTGCCAGTTTTTATATTCTGTTGCTCGGGCGGCGCCAGAATGCAGGAGGGTGCTATTTCCCTGATGCAAATGGAAAAAACAGCGGCGGCCGTAAAAAGACACTCCAACGCAGGTCTTTTCTATTGCTCCATTCTTACAGATCCAACCATGGGCGGTGTGACAGCCAGCTTTGCTATGCTTGGCGATGTGATCTTGGCTGAACCAGGCGCACGCGTAGGCTTCGCGGGGCCAAGAGTGATACAACAGACCATCGGACAGAAGCTTCCCACGGGCTTTCAAACCTCGGAATTCCTTTTGGAGCACGGTCTGGTTGACGATATCGTAGAAAGGAAGGATCTTCGAAACAAGTTATATTTTCTCGCTAAGGCTCATGCACCTCGCCCCAAGCACGCGGCAACGGCCCATGTCAATGTTCCGCCCAAACGCCTCCACGAAAGCTATGCGAGAGCACAGAAAACTCCCTGGGAAAAGGTCAAACTCTGCAGAGGCCGCGAAAGAGCCTCCACGTCGGATTATATCTCCCATATCTTCAATGAATTTTATGAGCTTCACGGCGACAGATATTTCGGAGATGACCACGCTATGGTGGGCGGTATCGCGTTCTTTGGAGATCACACAGTTACGGTCGTTGGCGAGCTACGCGGAAAGAGCATGGACGAAAGCATCAGCCGCAACTTTGGTATGCCTAAGCCCGAGGGTTACCGAAAAGCCATTCGCCTGATGAAGCAGGCAGAGAAATTTGGCAGACCGATCATTACGTTTATCAACACGCCCGGCGCTTTCTGTGGTGTAGACGCCGAAGAAAGAGGGCAGGGCGAGGCGATCGCAAGAAACCTTATGGAAATGAGCGACCTTAAAGTGCCTGTTCTTGCCATCTTCATTGGCGAGGGCGGTAGTGGCGGTGCGCTTGCAACAGCGGTAGGTAACAGAGTGTGGATGCTTGAAAACTCTACCTATGCAATCCTTTCCCCAGAGGGCTATTCCTCCATTCTCTATAAAACAGAGAGCAGGGCTGAGGAAGCTGCGGCTGTGATGAAGCTCACGGCGCAGGATCTGTTCGATCTTAAAGTGATCGACCGCATCATTCCCGAAATTGGCGGCGCCAACCTACAAACCATCACGCGAATTACAGACTATATGAAACAGTGCATGGAAAGCTTCCTTGCGGAATACGACAATATGTCTGCTGAGGAGATCGTAGAAGACCGATATCAGAGATTCCGCAAATTTTAACATACATTAAATTAAGGAGATATAAATATGAGAGATAAGATCGCTATAATTGGCCTCGGCTGTGTTTTCCCTGACGCACCTGACTTTACTGAGTATTGGAAAAACATTGTAGAAGGAAAGGACTCTGTCCGTGATCTTTCGGGTGAGTTTTGGGAGGCATCGGATTTTTACGATCCCGATCCTAAAGCGCAGGATAAGTTTTACACAACCACGGGTGCGATTGTGGATCCTGTAGAATTTGATTCCATGGAGTTCGGCATTTCTCCCAAGGTCATGCAGTCAACCTCCACGGAACAGCTCTTTGCCTTGATCGCTGCAAGACAGGCTTTGATCGATGCCGGATATTATGGCAAAAACGCCAAGCCCTTCAATCGTGAAAAAACAGGTGTTATAATTTCCTCGCCGACAGGAAAGAACGCCTTTGAGCTGAGCCATCGCAGCGAAGCTCCTAAGATCCGTAAGATACTGATCAATAACGGTATCCCCGAAGACGTTGCTGACCGTGTGGTGGAAAAATATAAAGCTACATTAAGCGACTGGACAGAAGACAATAATCCCGGCTATATCCCCAATGTTGTTGCGGGACGCATTGCAAACCGCTTTGATCTGGGTGGAACCTCCTGCAGTGTGGATGCCGCCTGTGCCAGTAGTCTGGCGAGCCTTAAGTTTGCCATCGATGAACTGCAAAACGGTAATTGCGATGTCATGCTTGCGGGCGGCGCCAGTCTGGATGCCTCTGTAACCGCCTTTATCTCCTTCTGTAAAACCCCTGCCATATCCAAAAAGGGAAAAATTACGCCCTTTGATGCAAGCGCAGATGGTATGATCCTGGGTGACGGTGTGGGCATTGTTGTGCTCAAGAGACTTTCCGACGCCAAGAGAGACGGAGATAAAATATATGCCGTGGTTCGCGGTGTGGGTACCTCCGGAGATGGGCGTGCCAAAAGTATTTATGCTCCAAGCAAGGAAGGGCAGATCCGCGCATTGCGCCGTGCCTATGAAAATGCGGAAGTGGAACCCGAAACCATTGGCTTGATTGAGGCCCATGGCACGGGAACAGCCGCAGGAGATGCCTGCGAGATCAGCGCGATCTCCGAAGTGTACCATAAAGACAGCCACAGCCGCGACACTATTATTGGCAGTGTCAAGAGCCAGATCGGTCATTTGCGTATGTCCGCGGGCATTGCCGGATTTATCAAAGCTGCCTTGGCTCTTCACGAAAAAACACTTCCCGCGTCCATCAATATGAAAAACCCCAATCCCGTATTGGTAGACTCCAATCTTTGCGTGCTGTCCAAGCCTAAGGCATGGATCATCAATGACAGCCAACCTGTCAGACGGGCGGCGGTCAGCGCCTTCGGTTTTGGCGGAACCAACTACCACGTCGTCATGGAAGAAGCGGACAGCGACTATGAAGATGCATACCGTGTGACGCCGTCACCCATGGGCGTGATGTTCTCCGCCCAGACCAAGGAAGAACTGGCAGCTTCTATCAAAGTGCTGGCAGATGGGATGAAAAACGACTCCAGAACATGGTATCAAGATAAATACCGCTATCACAAATATCCCGAGGGCAGTGTGCGTCTTGCCTTTGTCGCCAAAACGGCAGATGAAGTAAAGGACAAATGTGCGAAAGCCCTGAGCCTGCTGGAAAAGGACACCCGTGAGAGCTGGGTACAGCAAGAGATCGCCTACTGCGCAAAGCCTACAGACAAGGAGGAAAAGACCGCGGTTCTCTTTTCCGGTCAAGGAACCCAAGAGCTGGATATGCTGGCTGAAATGGTCATTGGATATCCCGAGATGCGTCAGGCCATGACAAACGCAGATAACGTGATGCTGGCGGAAAACGGCACACCTGTTTCCAAACTCGTCTATCCAAACTACCTGACGGAAGAGGAAAAAGCGGCTGCCGACGAAAAGCTGCGTCAGACGGCGAATACCCAGCCTGTGCTTGCAGCCTTGGAGGCAGGTCTGTATAATGTGGCAAAGAGCCGTGGTCTTCAGGCCGATATGATGATCGGACACAGCTTTGGCGAGCTGGTAGCACTTTGGGCAGATGGCGTATGGAATTACGATACCTTGATCCGTGTCGCCAAAGAGCGTGGTGCCTACATGGGCGCGGTTGTAGCAGATACCGCCATGTCTGCGGTCATGGCAGATAAAGAGACCGTTGCAGGTTACATCGAGGGGTTTGAACATATCTATCTTGCAAACGAAAACAGCGCCGCTCAGACCGTTGTTTCCGGTGAAAGAACCGAGATTGAACAGCTTGAAAGCAAGCTTACGGAGAACGGCATCAAGGTCGTCAGACTCAAAGTTTCCGGTGCGTTCCATTCCCCCTACATGGAGCAGGCGGCCAAGAACTTCCGTGATTTCCTGTCACGCCAGGAGATCGGTTGCTCCTCGGGCAAAGTCATTGCAAACTGCAATGGTATGCCATATCCTTTGGACAACCGCGAGGAGATCGCAGATACCTTGGAAAAACAGCTTGTCCATGCGGTACTGTTCCGCACAAGCATCGAAAACGCCTACGAGCAGGGGGCAAGAGTCTTTGTGGAGATTGGCAGTGGAAAGGTATTGTCCAATCTGACAAAGAACATTTTGGGGGACAAGGAGCATGAAGTGATCCCTCTTTGCCCGGACAAAAACAAAGACAGCATGGCACAGTTTGAATTCGCCATGGCACAGCTTGCTGTTCTTGGATTTGATATCACAGACGACAAATATCGCGTACTGCCCGATGAGGAGCTGATACTCAAGAAGACAAAAACTTCTTACCCCGTCAATGAGGAAGCCTTCATCCTTCCCAATGATCAAAAAAACAGAGAGAATGCCTTGAAGCCAGATCCCGAGGTTATCCGAAAGAATCAAGAATCCATGGCCGCCGCAGTAGCCAAGGCGGGTATTCGCGTTGCAACAGCGGCACCTGCAACGGCAGAAAAAACGGTACAGGTACAAGCAGAAAAAACAGTACAGACAGCGCAAACGAAAGGAGCTTTGAATACAGTGAGTGAAGCAAATACAGGCATGAAGCAGACCGCAGTCCCTGCAGTGGGCAAGAGCATTCAGTCCTTGAACGCGGAAGTTTTTGCTAAATTTATGGATGTGCAGACATCTCAAATGGAAGCGGTCACCAATATGCTGAAGGCAAGCCAGGCAAAGACACAAGCCGAGAAAAAGGATATCATGGACTGCATTACCCAGTTCCAAAACAACAGCCTAAAGGCTTTTCAGACCTATTTGGCAAGCCAGATGGGTGCAGACATTTCGTTGGATGAGACTTACCTCCCGAAAGCAGAAGCACCTGCGGCATTTCAGGAAACTGCGCCGATAGCGCAAGTGGCACCCGTGACAGTAGCGCCCGTAGCTCAGGCAGTGTCTTTGGTGGAACCCGTCGTTCAGACGGCGTCGATCGTGGCAGATCCTGTAGCGGAGTCCGTTCCTGCGGCTCCGGAAGTAAAGAAATATGATCGGAATATCTCCGAGCTGGTTCTGGCTGTGGTCAGTGATAAGACAGGTTATCCTATCGATATGATCGATGCAGACATGGAATTGGAGACTGATTTGGGCATCGACTCAATCAAGCGTGTGGAGATTCTTTCCGATATCAATAAAAAAATGGGTGATATTTTTACCACAGATGATGTGGCTAATCTTTCTACCAGAGGTACCATTCGCGGGATCGTTGAATATTTGGTATCCATTGAAGGTGATATGCCTGAATCCGCGCCTGTGTCCGTTGACGCCAAGGATCCTAACGAAAAAGCAAGTAGCGCTTTGGGGGCGGCTATTGAAAAGGTGGTGCTGGAATCCATCAGCGACAAGACCGGCTATCCCACAGACATGATTGATGTGACCATGGAGCTGGAAACCGACCTTGGTATCGACTCCATTAAGCGTGTGGAGATTTTCTCTGCCGTATTGAGCGCACTTAATTGCTCCCTTTCTTCTGACGAGGTTGGGGAATTGTCCGGGGTGTCGGATATTAAAAGCATTGTTGCTTATTTAGCAGAAAAAATCTGATCGACAGGGGGCATATATGAAACAAGGGATATATGTGTATCATAAACAAGCAGATGCTCTGAATGCCTACTGGAAATCCCAGAATCAAAAAATTAAGCTGTTGGAAAGCTTTGTGGAGCAAGGCGGGATTCTTTCTCCCGAGCTAACCCGTGTTGTAGAAGAATTCCAGAACAGCGGCATGAAAGCATATGAACAGCTTATGCTCAGTCAGGGGATGTTGCTGTCACGTCTGGCGCAGGCACAGCCCTGTGTAGCTGCAGAAAAAGAAAATACCAACCCATGGGCCAATGAAATTATTGATGCCATTGATCTGAATGATCCCGAAACCATCAAGCGTATGGAAGTACAGATTACCAGATGTGAAGATACCCTCCAGGGCGAGAGCGCTCTGCCGAAGTCCGGTACCATTCTGCTGCTTGGCGATGAGGATGCCTATGGAAAGGCACTGAAAACATATCTGCTTGACCGTGGTCTTATGGTTAAGCACATCCGGGATTTTCTGGATGAGGATAAAGCCGAAGCGGAGATCGCGGCAGCAACCCGAGAAGGCGAGATCGCGGGCATGGTTGTGCTTGGCAACAAGTATTATAGCGCTGAGGACAGAGACCATTACTATGATTATATCCTGACGGTTGCGAACTTGATCAAACGCTATGTCATCTATATTCGGGCACAGAAGTCTGATCGGCAGTGGCTGTTTCTGTTCAATACCTTCCTGGACGGCAAGCTGGGCATGACGGGAAAATCGGAATATTACCACTATGGAACTCTGAACGGCATGGCAAAGTGCATTGAAATTGAGCTTCGCGGCTCGGTCTATGTCAAGGAGATCGATTTTGATCCGACAATGGAGACGGGTAGCATGATCGGGTATCTGGATGACGAACTCCGCTGTCATGACAATCTCCAGGAAGTGGGTCGCACCGCCGATGGCACGCGCTACCGCCTGACTTCTGAGCTTACCCAATCTGTGGTGACGGAAAACCTCTGCCCTCTTAGAGAAGAGGATATTCTTCTGGTATCCGGCGGCGGTCGAGGCGTCACCTCTGCCTGCATTCTGGAGCTGGCAAAGCGGGTGAAATGCACTTTTGTACTTCTGGGACGTGCGCAGATTTTGGAAGAAAACGACGATGACGAGGAGACGGCAAAGCTCACCGAGCTGAAAGATATGAAAACCCTAATGGCAAAGCGATTCAAAGCCCGGGGGCATAAAGGTTCCTTTACAGCCATCGAAAAGAAAGCACGGGCGGTTCTTGCCCAGCGGGAGATGCTCCGTACCATGGAAGGGATTAGAGCCACAGGAAACCGTGTATATTACTATTCCTGTGACGTCAATGACCGTGAAAGCATGAAGGATGTACTGGCAAAAATTCAGCAGGAGGTTGGAAAGATCACCGGCGTTGTTCACGGCGCGGGTATCGTATCGGATTCCAAGATATGGAACAAGGATATGAAATCCTTTGAACGGGTCTTTAGCACCAAGTATAAGGGACTGAACAATATTATGGATTATGTGGATAAGGAATCTCTGAAGCTTCTTGTGATGTTTAGCTCGCTTTCTGGATACTTTGGAAATGACGGTCAGATCGATTATGTGTCGGGCAATGAATATATGGATAAATATGCCTATTATATCAGAGATAAATATCCGAACTGCCGTGCGGTTGCCATTAACTGGGGCGCATGGAACGGTGGCATGATGTATATGGATGCTTTATATATCAGTACATTGAAGGAAAAGGGATATATCCTGATCCCCCTGGAAGTCGGTGCTAATTACTTTGCCAATGATTTCTTGATGGGTCTGCCCTCTACGCAGATCCTGATCAATAACACAGGAAATCCGCCTGTATGAGAAGGGATGTTATAAATGAATAACCATTTTTCGGTGACCGGCATCGGTATTTGTGTCGGCAATATAGCCGATCACGAAGACCTGATAGAGGCGATCACTACGCAGAAAAAGCCTGCCGGACAGAAACCAAAGCCTACTGCACGATATGCTGTCAAAGCGGCATTGAAATATAAAGATGAGAAACCCGTGATAATAATCTCAAACGCAGAGGTTTCCAAAGACATACTCGAAGAATTTTCCATCGCAGAGCATCGAATTATGGGACGCTTTGGACAAATGCTGGAGGAAGCGGTCAAGGTATTTACGGAGAATCAACATGACAATGTTCTGCTTTTGGGGCAGAGCGGGGAAGGATATGCGTCGGTTCTTTTATCCAAACACCCCAAAAGATGCTTTGCGCAGGTAGGAATCAACACTCAAAATGCTTCTGCCGCATCGGCGGAAGTACCGCTGATGGTTGCCATGATGCAGTTCATTACCGCAGTAGTGGAGATCCGATTCGCATTCAAGCTTGACGGTAGCGTGCAGGACGGCACGTACATCTGGCATTGGATGGAAAAGAGAGAGCTTACCAGAACCATCGACGGCATCTCTGTCAACATGAAGGAGGCAGAGCTTGTTAATCAAGCCGTATTTGAGTCGAAGCGCTATCTCCTGCCCGTGATGTTTGATACTGTAGATGAGGCGAGGGAGAACCTTATCTGTCTTCAGAAGGATGCCGCACAGCAAGGTCTTTATCAGGCAATGCAAAAGCGTATAAACGATCTAAAGGCAGGGAAACGTTCGGAGCACATGATCGTATTGCTGGCGGAGAACTATGAAAGCTTGAAAGTCCAGACCAATGAGCTGCTTGCCCAAAGCGAACAGCTCCTGTCTGAAGGATTTCGTTGGAAGAGTGCCACAGGCTCCATGTATGTTCGGAAAACCACAAAAACGCCCAAGATTGTTTTTATGAATCCTCCCGGTGGAATGTTCAACAGCAAGCCTTTCCGTCGTTATGTCAGTAAGCTATATGATTTTGTGGAGGGGCCCGTCAAGTCTGCCAGAGGTATTTTTTACAATGACAGTCAGAACGAAACACTACATCGGTATCTGGAAGAAATCAATATCACTTTTGTGGTGATGTATCTTTTGGAAGCGATCGGTATCCGACCTGATTATCTTTCAGGAGCCAGCATGGGCGAGGTTGTATTCGATCTTTCCAACAGCTCAATCAAGAGCGACGGAAAACCCCGGGATGAAGATTTGAATAAGGCTTTGATTTCTTTGGAAACCACCGTGCGTCATGTTCTGGAAGACTATAAAGTCCAAGAAAAGACCTATTTCGGACACGAAGTGGCGCTGACAAAATACTATTTGAAATGCTATGCGGAAGATGTCAAGCAGGCCATTGAAAAGTATGATGATGTCTTTGTAATCATTGAAGGCTCGCCCAAGGACGTGCTGATCTGCGGTGAAAAAGACTCTTGCGAGAAACTGATCCGCGAGCTTGGTTGTATTGCCATCGAGATGGATGATCCTATGTATGTCCATACTCCTGTTTTGGAAAGTGAATTTGAAAAGATCCGCACCAAGATCATTGATGCAGGCGTGTATCTGGATGTGGATGAACTGCCCTATGACCTGTTCAGTACTTATCTGAAAAAGAATATGGACAGCAGCACTGAGATGTTTGCAGAAAATTTCGCATCGATCATTACCCGCTCTGTCAATTACACCGATGCTGTAAAGGCACTTTATGATCAGGATGCCCGTGTGTTTATTGATCTGAGCACCACACAGCTTTGCGGAAATTGGGCAAAGAATACGCTGTCACGTTATACGGACGCGGAAGTGGTCTCTATATATGAGGAAAAAGATACTGCGGACTATCTGATAGATCTTTGTACAGTGATGCTGGCGGGAAATGTCGCATTCGATTTTGAAAAAATGTATTCCAAACTCACTTTTGTTTGCGATAAGCCGGTGGTAAAAACGCCGGAGAAACCTGCTGTATCTGAGGTTAAGACACCGGTCAAGGTCGTAAAGGTACAGCAAAAAGAAGAGGTGAATACCATGGTAAATGAAAGAACGTCACAGAAAAATATTTCATCATCAGCCACCGCTGATATTCAACAACAGTTACAACAGTATATTGCAAACCAGATGGCGGTGAACAAGAAGGCTTATGAAATGTATCTGGACGCGGAAAACATGCTGTTTGGACAGATCATGGCGGCATATGCCGAAAAGAAACCAATCGGGGCTTCCACGGTTCCCACGGCTGTCAAAGCGGCTCCGAAAAAGGATTATCTGTGGGACAGAGCGCAGGTTATTGAGATGACTGACCGTTCTATGGCGGCGGTTTTGGGCGATCAGTATAGGGAAGTGGATCAGTACAGTATCCGCGCTAGAATGCCATTGCCCCCCTTTTTGTTCGTTTCCCGCATAATTTCCATTGACGCGGAATTTGGCAAGCTCCGTCCCTCATCCATCGTAGCGGAGTATGATTTGGATGAAAGCTGTGTATTCTGTACAGGTGACACACAGATATCTCCATTGATTGGATCTGAGGCTTCTCACATCGGTATTTTCCTGATTGCTTATATGGGTCTTGACGCTATGTCGAAGGGCACGCTTTCCTACCGAGCCATCGACTCCTCTCAGGTCTCCTACAGCGAGCGTCCCTTCCGTATCGGGGACACAATGCGCACGGCCTTGAAGATCAACCGATTTATACAAAACGGCTCCACCATTCTCCTTTTCTTTACCTTTGAAACCTACAACGGAGATGAACTGATATCCATCACCGAGGCCACCGGCGGATTCTTCACCAAGGAGGAGCTTGCTTCCAATAAAGGCATCATCGCACCAAAAAAGATACTGAAAAAAACCGAGCCATGTGAATTCCCACATTTCAGTGACTTCACCAGAACCTCCTACAATGAGGAGCAGGTATCCGCGTTCTATAATGGCAATTATGAAGCCTGCTTCGGTGAGTTCAAGGCGAAGCCTTCTCTAAAGGAAACCTATTATGTTCATGATATAAAGATGATCGACCGCGTGACGCAGATCGACTATAATGGCGGTATGTACGGCAAGGGTATGATCTGTGGCGAAAAGCAGATTACCCCGGATATGTGGCCCTTCAAAGCCCACTTCAAAAATGACCCTGTCTTCCCCGCCATCATTATGACCGACGGAGTTACCCAACTGGGTGTATTTCTGTTCGCCCATGCGGGACTGCTGTCTCAGTTTGAAAGCACCAACATCACCATGATCAAGGGCAATCGTGTCGTATCCAAGTTCCGCGGGCAAGTCAGACATGGCTACAGCACCCGTCGTTATGAAGTCCATG
>JBGVFW010000279.1:0-4284 GCA_045121315.1 Eubacteriales bacterium | reverse complement strand
TATGTGTCGGAGAGTTTGAAAACATCTGCACCATTAAGCTCTGTTTTTTCTGCGGCTTTGGCTTCGGAGATGAGTTTTTCGAGAAGGTTCATACCTGCTTCAACTGTTGTGTTAAAGCGGTCTTCCTCCATGCGGACGATCTTCTGAATATAGTCGAGCTTTTCTGTGAGTTCGGGGTATGCAGTTTTATTTTCGTTTGCAACCACAGCCATGATGTCGCAGAGGAACGCGCCCTTGATGCCGAGGATTCTGCCGTGGCGGCAAGCTCTTCTCATAAGTCTGCGCAAAACGTAGCCTCTGCCTTCGTTGGAGGGTATAACTCCGTCTGCGATGAGGAACGCGGAAGCGCGCGAGTGGTCTGCGATGATACGCAGGGAAATGTCTGCTTTGTCGTTTTCTTTATAGCGAACGCCGGCTTTTGCGCTTATTGCGGATATGATGTTCTGGATCGTGTCAACTTCGAACATATTGTCTACGCCCTGCATTACGCAGGCAAGACGTTCAAGACCCATACCTGTATCGATGTTTTTGTTGGCGAGCTCCGTATAATTGCCGTTGCCGTCGTTATTGAACTGGGAGAAAACGTTGTTCCAAATTTCCATGTAACGGTCGCAATCGCAACCGGGACGGCAGTTGGGGCTTCCGCAACCGTATTTTTCACCGCGGTCGAAGTAAATCTCGGAGCAGGGACCGCAGGGACCGGAGCCGTGTTCCCAGAAATTGTCCGCTTTGCCCAGACGAACGATATGGTCTTCGCGAACGCCTATTTTATCTTTCCAGATGTTGTAGGCTTCGTCGTCCTTTTCGTAAACGGATGGCCAGAGAAGGTCAGCGGGAATTTCGAGAGTCTGCGTGAGAAATTCCCATGCCCATGTGAGTGCTTCTTCTTTGAAGTAATCGCCGAAGGAGAAGTTGCCGAGCATTTCGAAGAACGTGCCGTGACGCGCCGTGTAGCCAACGTGCTCGATGTCGTTTGTACGAATACACTTTTGGCAGGTAGCCATGCGGCGGCGGGGAGGTTCAGCTTCGCCTGTGAAGTATTTTTTGAGCGGAGCCATGCCCGCAACTATAAGGAGAAGCGATTTATCGCTTTCTGGAACGAGAGAATAACTTCCGCGGGAGAGGTGACCTTTGGATTCGAAGAAAGAAAGGTACTTTTCACGCAAGTCGTTGAGAGATGTCCATTTCATGTGTGTGTCCTCTTATTTTGAAATTTTAACGGGGAAGGGTGGGCGAACCCAAACTTCCCATTTTATTATATATTTATTATATTGATATATAAACAAAATGTCAATATTATTTGAATAAAAGTTGAAAATTATACTTGACATTATAAAAATCTTGTGATATAATTTCATACTGCATTATAATTGCTTGTAATCGCGGCTTTTTTTATGAGCATGAAAAAAGCGCATTTCAGGCTTTTGAATACAATTTATTCCGCCGGCAAACGTGCGGCGGACGGCGCAACTCACATAAATTTTTGAATGGAGTGATTGTATTGAGAACAAAACCGAGAAAACTTGGTAAAGTAACGAGAATGTCGTTTGCCAAAGTAAACGAAGTCTTGGAAATGCCCAATTTCCTCGATATCCAGAAAAAGTCCTATAAATGGCTTTTGGATAAGGGTATCACGGAAGTTTTGACGGAAGTTTCCCCTATCGTTGACTATGCGGGCAACCTCGTTATCGAATTCGTAGACTACAACCTCAGCGAAACACCCAAATGTTCCGTTGAAGAAAGCAAGGAACGCGACGTAAACTACGCTGCTCCTCTTCGCGTAACGGTCAGACTTACGAATAAATCCACGGGTGAAGTTAAGCAGCAGGATATTTTCATGGGCGATTTCCCGCTTATGACAGAAACAGGTACGTTCGTTATCAACGGTGCGGAACGTGTCGTTGTTTCTCAGCTCGTTCGTTCCCCGGGTATGTACTATGAAATTCAGACCGATAAAGTCGGCAAGAACAACTACGCCGGCACGGTTATTCCTTACCGCGGCGCTTGGCTCGAATACGAAACGGATATGAACGACGTATTCTACGTTAAGATAGACAAGAACCGCAAAATCCCCGTTACGACGCTTATCCGCGCTCTTGACGAGGGTGTTTCCACATCTACTGACATTAAAACATATTTCGGCGAGGATCAGAAAATTCTCGTAACTCTTGAAAAAGACGGTATGCAGGCGGAAGCCGAAAAGAACGGCACGACGCCTTATGAAGAAGCTCTAAAAGAGATATACAAAAAGATGCGTCCGGGTGAGCCCCCTCTCGTTGAAAGCGCACAGCTCCTTCTCAATAACCTCTTCTTTGACCCCAAACGCTATGACCTCGGCAACGTCGGAAGATACAAGTTCGAGAAAAAGGTTGCCCTGGGCAAACGCCTTGCCGGCAGAAAACTCACACGTCCTGTTATCAACCCCATCACCGGCGAGATACTTTTTGACGCAGGAGCAGAGCTTACTTTTGACGAAGCTATGGTTATCGAAAATGCAGGTGTTAACGAAGCTTACGTTGAGATCGAAGACGGCAAAGAGATCAAAGTGTTCGGCAATGGCATGGTTGACCCCGCAAAGGTCATCGGCTGTGACCTTCGCGAAGTAGGTATCAACGAGAAAGTTAAGCTCTCTCTTCTTCTCCAGATACTTGAAGAGGTTGGCGGCGACTTTGACGAACTTAAAAAGCAGGCTCGCGACCGTGTTGCAGAGCTTTCTCCCAAGCACATTACGAAGGACGATATCTTTGCTTCTATCAACTACCTTATCTGCCTTTCCCACGGCATCGGCACGCCCGACGATATCGACCATCTCGGCAACCGCCGTATCCGTGCTGTCGGCGAACTTATCCAGAACCAGCTCAGAATCGGTTTCTCCAGAATGGATAAGATCATCAAAGAGCGCATGACTATTCAGGATGCAGAATCCCTCACACCTCAGGCGCTCATCAACATCCGTCCCGTTGTTGCGGCCATCCGCGAGTTTTTCGGTTCATCTCCTCTTTCTCAGTTCATGGACCAAAACAACCCCTTGGCGGAACTTACTCACAAACGCCGTCTTTCCGCGCTCGGTCCGGGCGGTCTTTCCCGTGACCGTGCTTCGTTCGACGTTCGTGACGTACACTACACACACTTCGGACGTATCTGTCCTATTGAAACGCCTGAAGGTCCTAACATCGGTCTTATTTCCTACCTTGCAACTTATGCAAAAATAAACGATTACGGCTTTATCGAGGCTCCTTACCGCAAGATCGATAAGGAAACGGGTAAGGTTACCGATATCGTTGAATATATGACTGCCGACGTTGAAGATAACTATATCATCGCGCAGGCAAACGAACCCGTCGATGAAGAGGGAAGATTTATCAACAAGCGCGTTACTGTTCGTGACCGCGCAGAAATCATTGAAGTTGATTCAAGTGTTCCCGATTACATTGACGTATCACCCAGAATGGCGATCTCCGTTGCTACGGGTCACATTCCTTTCCTTGAAAACGACGACAACGCCCGCGCGCTCATGGGTTCCAACATGCAGAAGCAGGCAGTTCCGCTTCTTACAACAGACTCTCCTATCGTTGGTACGGGTATGGAATATAAAGCGGGTATCGACTCCGGCGTTTGTATTATCGCAAAGAACGACGGTGTTGTTGAATACGTTTCTTCGGAAAAAATCGTTGTTGTACGCCCCAATGGCGTAAAAGACACATATACTCTTCTCAAGTTCAAACGTTCCAACCAGGGTAACTGCGTAAACCAGCGCCCCATCGTTGACGTTGGTGAAGTTGTTAAAGCGGGCGACGTTCTTGCTGACGGCGCGGCTACGGACAAGGGTGAGATCGCGCTCGGTAAGAACGCCCTCATCGGCTTTATGACTTGGGAAGGTTATAACTATGAAGACGCCGTTCTTCTTAACGAGCGCCTCGTAAGAGATGACGTTTACACGTCTATTCACATTGAAGAATATCTCATGGAGTCCAGAGATACAAAGCTCGGACCCGAAGAGATCACGCGCGAAATTCCTAACTGCGGCGATGACGCGCTCAAAGACCTCGACGCGGACGGTATCGTTCGCATCGGTACGGAAGTTCACGCAGGCGATATTGCCGCATTCGTCGGCTTAAAAGATACCCAAACAGGGGATACGCTTGCCGATGCGACAGACCCCGTTGTATTAGAGCGTATGTCGTTTCCGATACCTGTGATCGATATTTCAGTCGAGCCGAAAACTAAAGATGCCGTTGAGAAAATGACTCTTGCCCTTCAGAAATTGGCGGGGGAAGACCCTTC